>DATBJG010000378.1:0-10032 GCA_036556585.1 Vicinamibacterales bacterium | reverse complement strand
GATACGCCTCGATGTTCGTCGCGTGCGGCACGAGCGGCCGCGTGCTGTCATCGGTGGCAAGCTTCCCCCTCAAGGTCTTGACGACCGTACCGGCGATCTCGTCCTGCACCGCGAAGATGTCCTTGAGCTCGCGGTCGAAGCTCTCCTGCCAGAGCTGCGATTGGTCGCGGGTGTTGATCAGCGCCACAGCGATCCGCAGCCGACTGCCCGTTTTTCTGACGCTGCCCTCGAGTACCGTATCCACGTTCAGCGCTTCCCGGATGCGAATTGGCGTCTGATCCTTGAGTTGGAATACGGAAGCCCGCGCCATCACTCGCAAGCCCTTGATCTTCGTGAGCGCGTTGATGAACTCCTCCGTCAACCCGTCGCAGAAATAGTCCTGGCCCTTTTCGTCGCTGACGTTTCTGAACGGCACCACCGCAATCGACGGAAGCCGCGGCGGGATGCGCCCGGAACGATGCGATCCCGACCTGGCACCGCTGACCGGCGCACCATGCGACGCCGACATGTCTCCTTGAAGTCTTCGTAGCGCGCGGGCAAGTTCCCCCGCAGTCTGGAAGCGCTTTCCAGGGTCTTTTTCGAGCGCACGGTGAATCAGGGCCTCGACGGACTCGGGGATGTCCGATCGTGAATCCAGTAATGGCGGTATCTGGTCATGCTTGATGGCATGAAAAGTCGCTTCCGCATACCGGCCCTCGAACGGCACATGGCCGGCCAGCATCTCGTACAACACGACACCGACAGCCCAGACATCGCTGCGCACGTCGGCTTCCTCGCATCGTGCCTGCTCGGGCGACATGTAGGCCACGGTGCCAATGTGCGATCCGTTGATCGTGAGCTGGAGCGAGTCCGCGAATTTTGCGAGCCCGAAATCGAGAATCTTGACGCAGTCGTCCGCGATCATCAGATTCCCGGGCTTCACGTCACGATGCACCACGCCACGGGCGTGCGCCTTTGCCAGACCTTCTGAAACTTGCGCGGCAATATCGAGGGCCTTGTCGAGCGCGAGCTTGACGCGTTCCGCGGTCGGCGGCGGACCACCCTCGAGCCTCTGCTTCAGGGTCTGCCCTTCGTAATACGCCATGACAATGAACAACTCTCCATCGTCTGTCGTGTCAATGTCGTGGATCGTACAGATGTTTCGGTGATCCGCCGCTGATGCGGCCTGCGCTTCACGAATGAAGCGCTGCTTGGCGGTTTCGTCGTGGCTCCACTGGGGCGGCAGGAACTTGAGTGCGACCTTGCGGTGCAGCTTCGTATCGTGCGCTCTGTAGACGACTCCCATCGCGCCGCCACCGAGCGCGGCCTCGATGACATACTGGGCGACACGCTTGCCGATCAGCGAATCACGAGTGGATTTGGCCAAGTGCTGCCAGGGACCCGTCTCTTCGCCATCGCGCCGGATAGATGGCGCAAATGTTCCAGAAGGTTGAAGTTGCGACGGATTGCCAACAGGTATCATATGCAATTCCGTGCAAAAACCATCGTGAGGGTGGAGTACGGTCCGGCGTGGAGCTTTGGCTCCCCTTGTACTAAACGCGAGCCTTCCGGAAACGAACAGGCTGGAGCGAAAACGGTGGCAGCGCTCCTCGTTGAGTCGCGCACCGAGCTATCATGTCAAGGAAACGCGTTCACGAGTCATTTCACACTCTGGCGCAGCCTGATCGACTCTGAGGTATGCCATCTGCAACGCGACGCGTCGATATCTCGCATCGGCTGGGCGTGGGCGTCGCTCTTGTGGCCCTGTATGTCGGCGCGGCGAGAGTCGGATTCAGCGTTGCATTTGTCGCCGAACAGGTAACCACGGTCTGGGCGCCGACCGGACTCGCGCTAGCGTTCCTCCTGCTCTGGGGACGGTCGCTCTGGCCGGCTGTCTGGCTCGGAGCGTTCGCTGCCAACGCCAGCTCCGACGCTCCGCTGTGGACCGCGGTCTCGATTGCAACCGGCAATACTCTCGAGGCAGTCGTCGCAGTTTGGCTCATTTCGCGCGTCTACTTTGATCCGGCGCTGCGACGCACTCAGGACGGCCTGGCGTTCATCGTGATTGCCGCTGGACTGAGTACGACGATTAGCGCCACCGTTGGTGTTCTGACCCTCTGCGCGGCTCACGTCCAGCCGTGGGCTCGATTCGCCGAGCTTTGGTCGGCATGGTGGGTGGGTGATGCGCTCGGGGCGCTCGTCGTCGCTCCCGTCATCCTCACGACCGTTCGAAGCCAGGGCACGTGGTCCCGACGTGATTGGGTCGAAGCGTTCTCACTGATTCTGGCCACACTGATCGTCACTCAAGCCGTATTCGGTCAGCAACGGGATAGCGTGCGCGGACTGCACCCGTTGGAGTTCGTCGTCGTCCCGTTCTTGATCACGGCGGCAGTCCGGCTTGGGCAACCCACGACAGGTCTTGTGGTCCTCGGGGCGTCGGCGGTCACGATTTGGAACACCGTCCAGGGCGCAGGGCCGTTTGCGAGTGCGGCCGTTCACGAGAGTCTCATCCTCTTACAGGTATATACCGGTGTTCTGGCGGGCACTGGTCTCCTGTTGGCAGCCGCCATCACTGAAAGAAGGATCGGCGAGTCTCGACAGGCCGCCGTCAATGCCGTCAGTCAAGTCTTGGCAGACGCGCCAAGTCTTGCTGATGCGGCAACTCCGATTCTCCGAGGTGTCTGTGAGAATCTCGGCTGGCCGGTGGGAGCACTGTGGTTGGTTAACGAAGACCGGCAACGGCTTCGATGCCAACAGGTGTGGCGAAATCCGACCACACCGAACAGCACACTGGAGACGGCGACGGGAGAGATTGTCTTATCGAAAGGGGTTGGCTTGCCTGGGCGCGTGTGGGCGAACGGCGAGCCCGCTTGGAGTGAGAATGCCCTGGAGTACCGTCGAACTACCGATCGAGCGCCGACGCTACTCCCGGGACCGCACGCGGCGCTCGCAGTCGCCATCCGAGTTGGAGACGAGGTGCGAGGTGTCATCGAGGTTCTCAGTCCGTCGCCAATCACCCCAGACCCAGATCTGCTCAAGACGATGGCAACAGTAGGTAATCAAATCGGACAGTTCGTCGCCCGCAAGCAGGTCGAGGCAGCCATTATCGATGGACAACGACGCACGCGGGCGATCCTGGACAGAGCCCTCGACGCCGTGATTGGCATGGATCACTTGGGCAGAATCACCGAGTTCAACGCGGCGGCCGAACGGACATTCGGGTACACGCGCGAGGAGGCGATCGGGCGCGCACTGGCTGAAGTCATCATCCCGCGCGAGCTGCGGGGGAGGCATCAAGCCGGATTGCGACACTATCTCGCCACGGGCGAGGGGCCGTTCATGGATCGTCGAATCGAAACGTCCGCCTGCCATGCCGATGGCCACGAGTTCCCCGTGGAAGTCTCCGTCACGAGGGTGATGGAGGACCCCCCAATGTTCACCGGGTTCGTGCGGGACTTGACCGCTCGCGCGCAAGCCGAACGTGAACGAGAGGAGTTGTTGCGGAGCGAGCAGACTGCTCGCCAAGAAGCCGAGCGCGCGAATCGCGCGAAAGACGAGTTCCTCGCCACGTTATCCCATGAATTACGAACGCCACTGAATGCGATCGTCGGCTGGACGCGCATGCTGCTCGAAGGGACGATGGACGAGGCCAGCACCAGACGGGCGCTCGACGTGATCGATAGAAATGCCCACCTGCAGGTGCACCTCGTTGAGGATATTCTTGATGTCTCACGAATCATCACGGGCGGCCTGCGACTCGACCTCACGCCTGTCGACCTTGCCACTGTCATCGGTGCAGCGCTCGATGCCATCAGACCGGCCGCAGACGCCAAAAAGATCCGGATTCTCTGCCGTCTCGATGCCGTGAACCGCTTGGCGAAAGGCGACCCTCAGCGGCTCCAGCAAATCGTGTGGAATCTACTGGCGAACGCCGTCAAATTCACGGCCTCTGGCGGGCGAATCGACGTCGAGCTTGTCAATGCGGGGGAACAGAGCATACGCATCAGCGTCGGTGACGATGGCGCTGGCATCGATCCAAGTTTCTTGCCGTTTGTTTTCGAACGTTTTCGCCAAGCCGATGGTTCGGTGAACCGTGAGCATGGAGGCCTCGGCCTCGGACTGGCGATCGTTCGCCATTTGGTCGAGCTTCACGGTGGCACCGTGTGGGCCGAGAGTCAGGGTCTGAAACAGGGTGCGACATTCGTCGTCGAGATCCCCACAATGGAGCCCAATCAGGTATTGTCGGCAGGTGAGCAGCGGGAATCGATTCGCGTCGATCGCTCGCCTTCGAGCGACGCACTCGCACTGCAGGGCTGCCGCGCGCTCGTGGTCGACGACGAGCAGGACGCGCGCGTGATGCTTGCGACAGTCTTGAAGAGGGCCGGCGCGACCGTGTGGACGGCATCCACGGCTCGCGAAGCCCTGATCCATCTCGACATGTCGCGCCCAGATGTTCTGCTTGCCGACATTGGGATGCCGGGTGAAGACGGGTACTCGCTCATTCGTGAAATTCGAAGACGAGAAGCGCAGGAGGGCCGGCATTTGCCGGCGGCAGCAATCACCGCCTACGCCGGAAACGAGGATCACGAGCGAGCACTAAAGGCAGGATTCGACTGTCATGTTTCGAAGCCCATCGTGCCTGCAAAGTTCGTACGAACCGTTGTTGCATTGTACGGTCAACGCGAAGCACTCGACGGAACGCACTGAAGCTCCGCTACTTCTTACGGTCGCGCCGTATAGGTCTTGCTGAACCCGTTTCGGGCGTTGGTCAGCGTGAATCGTCCATCGCGGCCGACCGAGGCCATGATCAGGTTCCCCGGGTGCTCCACCCCGTTGTCTTCGAAATTGGCGATCATGTCGCGTGCGGTGTTGTGGGCGGGATCGCTGTCGAGCATCGACAGATGTCCCTGCCAGACGTCTTCCACTCCTGGTGTCTTGGCCATTCTCAAGTAGGAAATCTGCTCGTACGGCGCGGGCGTGACACCCGGAACCAAGATCGGCTTGATCCGATCGTCCCGCCCGCCCAACCCCTTGCGGGGTCCATTGTTGACAACGATCACCTGCGGCTTGATTGCATTGAGCAGAACTGGATTACCCGAATTGTCAAGTCCGCCGTGGCGGTTGATCGTGTAGAGATTCACCGCACCCAGCTTGTTGACGGGACATGCCAGTTCCATCTCTCGCGACCAATCGAGGTCGGCCAGACTTGCGAACTTGAACGTGCCGTAGGTCAGCGATAGTCCAACCATGCGGATGTTCTCGGGGCCTGCCGGAGGCATCTGCGTTGCCGTGGCGCAGAGTGAGTTGGGCCCGCCACCGTTGACCGGATTGGCAATCACCGGTCCTTCCGACACGAGCACACGGATCTGCACGCCACCAAACGGAATCGTGTCACCAGCCTTGACGATCGTTCGCTTGTTGCCCGCAACGACCTTATAGGTCTCGAGGAGCGGGCGGTCGGTGTCTTCGACACCATTGCCGTGATCGTAGAAGCGGCCCATCGGAATCATCTTGGAGAGCGCTTCGAGACCGCCCACGTGATCGCCATGCCAATGACTGATCACCACGTGGTCGATCTGTTTCAAGCCGGCTTTTTGCGCTGCGGCATGGATTCGCCTGGCGTCACGGTCGCCGTTTCCTGGGAATCCAGTGTCGAAGAGCAGCGATTCGCCGGTCGGCGAGACAAACAACGTGGCGGCTCCTCCTTCTACGTCGATCCAATAGATCTCCAGATTGCGCGAGGCAGTATTTTGAGCCAGCGTCAGGCTCGAGGTGGACTGCAAGAAGACAGAAACCGCCATAACCGCTACGGCGCGCCTCATAGACTCCTCATTTGTCAGCCGGGCGTTTGCTACTGACCAGCCGGCTTGGCGAAAGAGCTATCGTCGATCTCGGTGTTGTGTTTGACCTCTGTCAGCGTTGCCCTCACAGTTTGAGCCGGATTGGAGGATTTGGTCGAGAATGCCAGCTTCACCCCGTCGACGTCGCGGAAGTCTGAGAATTCCACCACCTGCTCGATGTCGCCACCCAGTTGGGGCACGTTAATCGTCATGATCGTTTTGACAACCATGAAGCTCTCGGCGTCGACGAACATTCGGACACCGGGCCCGCTCTTTGGTGTGATCTGCAGGACGTAGGCGTCCTTCTCGTTCACCTTTTCCGTGCCGGCTACCGCCACCTCGGAAATGCGTTCCTTGTAGTTGAGCAGGGGCGTTGGAAAGAACCCGTTTCGCATGGCCTCGAGCTGCGTGCCGGTGATCTCCCGGTTTCCGTTAAATGTGTCGATCACGTACCCCGTGTTGCCATCGAAACGCTGATCGTTGATGACCATGGCGCCGCCGAGCGTGGTCAGGTCCAGCTTGACCAGCGTGCGGGACTTGTTCGGAGCCTTTGCATAGACCTCGAGGGGTCCCGTGAGATCTCCGACCGGCGTGCCGACCGTCACCGACCCGATCGCGGTTCGAGACGTGAGGTTGCTCAACGCGGCACGTCCGCCGGAGGCGGCCAGATGTTTCTCGATAATTTCGTCCGCCGTCTGCGCCAGGCAGGGTACCGACCAGAGCGCAATCAAGGCCGACATCACCAGGAATCGAAGAGAGCTCTTCATCGTGTCCACCTCTTGGGGTCCTGACCGTTCGTCAATGGGGAGCGAGTGATTCTCCTAGACTCAGACGTTATCCGGTTCGCGACGGTTCCGTCAGCGCTTTTTCGGGACCAGCCGGAGTATCTTGTCGGGACCGGTTGGTGACGATGGCCGGATATCGGTCAGGACGTAGAGCGCTCCATCGGGGCCCTGTTTCACGTCACGGAATCTCGTCCCGCCAAGTTCGGTCAGGAGGAATTCTTCCCCGGCGACGCGCATCCCTTCGGGCGTTTCCGTCAACACCAGACGTATGACTTTCCGTCCAAACAACGGCGACATCGTTGCGATGAACAAGTCTCCCCTCCACTCCGGAAACAGGTTCCCGGTGTAGAACGTCATTCCCGAAGGGGCAACCGATGGCGTCCAGAAATAGATCGGTTGTTCCAGGCCTTGCCTGGCGGTCAATCCGCCGTTGATGAGCTCGCCCGTGTACTCCCGCCCATAAGTAATGACCGGGAAACCGTAGTTCTTCCCCTTCTCGATCAGATTGAGTTCATCGCCGCCCATCGGTCCATTTTCCGCGGTCCACAACCGGCCCAGCGGATCGAACGCCATACTTTGCGCATCCCGGACACCAAAGGCCCAGATTTCCGGTCTTGTGTCGGCGCGCCCGATGAAAGGATTGTCCCTCGGGATCGAGCCATCGTTGTTGATGTGCAACACTTTGCCCATGAGGCTGCCGGGCAACTGCGATTGCGTCCAGTTCCTCGAGAGAATGCCCCTGCCGGCGAGCGGTCCGGAATCAATGAACAGCGTGCCATCCGGCGCTTGAATCATCCGACCTTCAATCCCTTGAGTGTTCAGCAACACCTTGACGTCTGTCAGGTGTTTGTCATCGGCGGAAAGCCGCCCGCGCGCGGCCATTTCGATTTGGGGATAGTGAACGGGAAAATCTTCTTCGCGCTTTCCGATGTCACCAGCTTCCTTGGGTGGAACCCGGTAGAGGAAGTAGATGACGCGATTGGTGGCGAAGTCCTTGTCGGGAATCGAATCGAGCAATTGCTGTGCGCGTTTGGAAAAGTCAATCGGAAGCCCGGAGATGTAGGCTCCCGCCCGCCCGTTCGTGTCGACGATTCGGAGGCCGCGCGCTGTTTCGCTGACGAGAATGCGACCGTCAGGAAGAAAGCTGAACGACCACGGACTGAACAGGCCCTCCGCGACGGTTTCCACGATGTATGCCGCAGTCCTGGTCGGCCTTGGTGCGCGAGTCTGTCCAACCCACGCCGGTTGCGGGGTGTAGTTGTCGACGATCTTGGCCATTTCGGCGACCTCGGCCCTGGTCTTGTCCGTAAACGCCGGAGGCCGAGGAACGTCCTCGTACCCCGGGGGCGTCAGCGCATCAGGTCCCTTTCCAAGTGCGCCGGCCCCGATCGGAAGTGTCTGAAGGTTTCCCTGAGCCCAGACAACAACACCAAAGACCACGACGACCGAGGCGGTCCCTAGAAGACGCAGAGAAGGCATGCCGCAAAGTATAATCTGCGCTATCTATGAAGCTTCCAACTGTTCTTGGCGCGTTGACGTGTGCCTTGCTGTTGCTCCCCTCGCAGGTGGCCGGGCATCATTCCTTCGCAGCGGAGTGGGATAGCAAGAATTGCCGAGACTTTACCGGCACGCTGACGAAGCTCGACTGGCAGAACCCCCACCCGTACTTCTTTGTGGACGTCAAAGAAGCCGGTGGAAAAGTCGAAAGCTGGTCGTTCCAGGCGTATTCGCCAGTGACCTTGAGGCGGAACGGTACCGATCGGCAAGTATTCCTCGACAACATTGGCAAAGAAGTCTGGATCAGAGGATGCCTCGCCAAGACTGGCAAGGCCAATGCTGCCGCGGCTGGAACGCTCAAGTTCTCGGATGGCGTTCTGCGCCAGGTGGGACAGTTGCAGGACTAAAGGAGTCGTCGGTTTGGGTTGGGCCAAAGACTGAGAACTGAAAACTGAAAACTGAAAACTATGGAGAAGCGTGATCTCCGCCATCGCGTCCGATGCGCAGCGGCCATGACCTTTCTGTGCGTGCTCTCGCTGTCCGCA
Source organism: Vicinamibacterales bacterium (assembly GCA_036556585.1). Lineage (GTDB taxonomy): Bacteria > Acidobacteriota > Vicinamibacteria > Vicinamibacterales > JAMQPK01 > DATBJG01. The sequence continues at coordinate 1,386 of DATBJG010000378.1, read as the reverse complement.
GGCGCCCAGGATGCAAAGTACACCATTACCGTCCTGCCGCCCGGTGGGCCACCGCCTCGTCTTGCCGACGGCCATCCTGATCTTTCCGGACACTGGTTCCCCAATGGCGCCGGTCAGGGTGTCTCTGGACGTTACGGCGTGGATCCGGCTGCGCTCGGCACATTCGATCCCAAGCTCGCGCCGGAGGAAAAACCACAACTCCAGCCCTGGGCTCTCGCGAAGATTGCGGCCATGACGCCCACGGAACTCGAATTGTCCAAGTCATCCGTCAATTGCATGCCGCGCGGCGTGCCGGCAATCTGGCTGCAAAACCCTTACACCACGTTGATGGTGCACAAGCCAGGGCTGCTCGTGCAGTTGTACGAAGTGCTTAACAACTGGCGCGTCATTCATCTGGATGGACGTCCGCTCCCGAAGAACCCGGAGCCTTTCTTTCACGGGAACAGCACTGCCCGGTGGGAGGGCGATACGCTGGTGGTCGAATCGATCGGGTTCGACGAGCGAACGTACATCATGCCGAATGGTTGGTTTCACAGCGACGACCTGCGCGTCACAGAGCGTTACACCCGTCCCTCCATGAATTACCTCATCGTCGAGATCACGGTCGACGATCCGAAAGTTCTGATCAAGCCCTGGAGGTCTGCTCCGCGTCGCTGGACGCTGGGCGACGGAGAGGTGTACGAGTTCTACTGCACAAACAACAAGGAACTTGAGGAGCTCGAGAAGTTGCGACAGCTCGAGCTGCAGCAAACAAAGTAAGAGGTGACGCCATGCGGACGAGTCTGAGTCTGACGGTCGTCTTTGCGCTGTGCTTCGCGTTCACGCCATCAGCGCACCACTCCCACGGCCAGTACGCGGAAACCTTCACGGATATTCAGGGAGTAGTCAAAGAGCTGCACTTTCTCGCTCCGCACTCCTGGGTCTATCTGGAGGTCAAAGACACGAAGGGCGCGACGCAGGTTTGGGCGTTGGAGGCCACGAGTCGCGCTGGTCTCGAAAAAGTGGGGGTGACACGCGACTCCGTCAAGTTGGGTGACACGGTGAAGGTCAGGTGTCATCCGCTCAGGGACGGGACAAACGGGTGTCTGCTGGGATTCCTGAAGGCGCCAGACGGCACCGTCAAGAACTGGGACGGAGGACCGACGCCCAACCTGACAGACTTCTAGGTCTCGGATTGCGGATTTCGGCTCTCGGCTCTCGAACCTAGAACCTCGAAATCCGAAAGCCGAAATCCGAGACCCGAAAGGAGCCATCAATGCGCAAGATGCTCTTTGTACTCGCGCTGCTCTTGAGTGCCGGACCCGCGACCGCACAGGAATGGGACCTCTACACCAGCATCCGCGACGGGTTCAGGGTCAATTTCCCCGGCCAGCCAACGATCACCGA
>DATBJG010000377.1:0-5158 GCA_036556585.1 Vicinamibacterales bacterium | reverse complement strand
CAATGAAGAAGGTCTTCGTGTCCGTCGTGTCTTGGTGGTTAACCACATCAAAACGTCGTGTCTTCGTGGTTACCACAACGAGAACGTCGTGCCTTCGTGGTATCACCCCGGCTTGATCCGGGCCATGTGCCGGGGGTAGGTTTGGCCGTCCAAGCGGATGGGGAAATGCCGCCCCGTTAACGGTGAAAGCATGGGTTCGAAAACACTCATGACCCTTCTCTTCGTCGTGGTGGTCAGCGGCTCCACAGCCGCGCAACGCCGGCCCTACAACTTGATCATGAAGGAGATGGGGGCGGCTGCCGAGACCCTCCGCAAGGACCTCGAATCAGATCCGGCGGCCGTGGTGGTGACCGCCGGCAGGCTGGAAGGGCTCTTCAAGGAAACCGAGGAGTTCTGGACGCAGTTCAAGACCAAAGACGCGGTTGATGCGGCTAAAGGCGGACGCGACGTGGTTTTGGCCGTTGCTGCGGCTGCCAGGAGCAAGGACCTGCAAAAGGCCAGGAACACGGCGTCCGGACTGGGAAAGTTCTGCGCCGCATGCCATAATTCCCATCGGGAGCAGCTACCCGACAAAACGTACCGGATCAGGCCCTGACTCGGCCCTCGGAACTTGGCTCTCGGCTGTCGGATTTTGATCGTTCAGAAGGCCCAGGCCCGAGTTCCGACACACGAAAGCCCCGAGCGCCGAGAGCCGAGCGCCTAGAGCCGAGCGCCTAGAGCCGAACCCCGACGTATGCGGAGAGTCCCCGTTCTCCTAACGGCGTGTCTGCTCAGCCTGGGTCCCAGTTCCCACGCCCAGAGTCTGTCCACCCAGAACCCACAGGTTGCCAAACCCGAAGACATGGCACGGGAGTGGTTCATCCGGCTCAATGAGCTGGACGACTGGTACATTTCCTTCGATGGCAAAGAGGAAAATGATGCGGTCGTCAATCGATTCCTCGAGCTGTATGCCCCGGACGCGTCGCATCAGGTTGGACCGTCCGAGCGGCAGATTGGCGCCGTCATCTTCCAGGGCAAGGACGCCATCCGGAAATGGGCGGATGAGTTTTCCAAGAAGTTCACAGCGCTGAACTATCGCGTCGAGTACAAGACCAGGAAAGAAAAACCGCTGCAGCCGTTTTACGTGATCCAGTTTCCCTGGGGTGGCACTGGCGCCGCGACGCAGTTTGAAGCGATCTACACGAATCGCGAGGACCGCCGCCAGTTCGTCGTGCCGGCGGCGGTGTTTTTCATGTTCGACGAAGCGGGGAAGATTCAGAACCTGCGTTTGTACATGCTGCGCGACGAGGTCGCGGAAATCGGTTAGCGGGGTTGGTCGTCACGGCGATTCATGACTCGAGCGGACGATTGACGATCGCAAGATCCGGAGCGTAAGCCACGGCCGCGCGTGGGGGTGCCGCCTTCGCGCGACAGCGCTTCGGCGAGCCTGGCCGAAGCTCGGGTGATGCAGACGAGCGAAGGCCGGGGGCCCCACGCGGAATAATAGATGGAGGTTCCAATGCGTTGGTGGAAGGCGGCGTTCGCGACATGCCTTTCGGTCGGTCTGACCTTCACCGTTCTGGCGCAGCAGATACCACCCAGCCAGCAGGAGGCCATCGACAAAGCGCACGTCGATATTCTCAAGACAGAAACCGACAAGGCTGCAGAGGCCGGTCGACTCACCGATGCGCTGTCAGACGTCCTGCCCCGTGCCGTGCCGGGACCAGTCGTCCGCAAGAACTATATCGACGAGCACATCTTCGGTCGGATGGAGCGCGACCGTATTCCCCACACGGGTCTCGCCAGCGATGAGGAGTTTCTGCGACGCGTCTACCTCGATGCGACGGGCCTCCTGCCCGAACCGCAGACGGTCCGCGAGTTCCTTGCCAGCAAGGATCCGAACAAGCGCGATCGGCTCATCGACTCCTTGATTGGCACCGACGAATTTGGCGAGCAATGGGCGTGGTTGTGGGCCGATCTGCTGCAAACCCACAACGCCGGCTTCTCGTACTGGTTCAAACGCGGCCTCATGCTCGACCGGCCCTACAACGAGATGGCCAAGGAGATCCTGAGCGCTGGCGTCATGAAGGCGTCCGGCAGCAACCCGGTGTGGGCTGTCACGTCGGAACCGCTTCACGTGTCCGCGCGTGCCCTCGTGGCCACAGACCCCGAAAACTACTTCGTCCTCAATCGTCTCGACTTCATGGATGCCATGGCCATCGGCTTCGGCCGGACGTTTCTTGGCATCAACATGGATTGCATTTCGTGTCACGACGGGGCGAGACATCTCGAACCGCTGAATCTGTACCTGACGGGCAAGAAACGCAGCGAATTCCATCAGCAGGCAGCGTTCTGGGCCCGTCTCAACATGGCGCCGCTCAACATGACCACCGGGAACGCGGTGTTGAACGACGCCAATCCCGGTTATGTGACCAACGCCGATGCGCCGTACCACACGGCCGCCGAATCGCGCTTTCCGCGCGACGGGAAGACGTACGAGCCTGCCTTCATTCTGACGGGAGAAAAGCCGCGTCCTGGTCTCGATCCGCGCAAGGAACTGGCGCGTCTGATGACCAGCCACATTCAATTCAGCCGCGCCACGGTCAATATCGTGTGGGGGCGGCTGATGACGGTCGGATTCGTCGAGCCATACGACGGCTTCGATCTGGCTCGTCTTGATCCGGACAAGCCGCCGCCACAGGGGTGGGCGCTGCAGCCAACCAATCCCTGGCTGCTCGAAGCCATGGCGAAAGATTTCCAGGCACACAACTACAGCCTGCATCACCTCATCAAGAGCATCATGAAGTCGAGTGCGTACCAGCTGTCCGCGCAGTTTCCGGGAGAGTGGAAGGACGCCTACGCCCCGTACTACGCTCGGCGATTCGCGCGGGTCATCTCTGGTCCCGAGGTGGCCGACAATCTCGCGCACGTCACGGGTGTGCCGTACGACTTCAACTGGGCGGGGAAAGGCACCAAGCGCGTCAAACAGCTGTCGAGTCCCATTGATGTCAACCCACCTCAGCGAGTCGGGGGCGTCAACGATCTGGGTGGTGAAGGCACGATCGAAGGTAACTCGATCAGAGCGCTGATGCAGTCGTTCTTCCAGAGCACCCGCGAAACCCCTGCGCTCCTGACCAATCGCCCGAGCGCGGTGCAGGCCATGTTGATGATGACCGCACCAACAGTCATCGATCGCATTGCCACGAAACCCGACAGCCGCTTGCAGCGTCTACTGGCTTCGTCAAAGACCGATCCCGAGCTGGTCGAGGAGTTGTTCCTCTCCACTCTGTCCCGACGGCCGAACCCGCAGGAAATTGAAGTGGCGACGAAGATTCTTCAGGAGGGAGATCGCCGGCAGCGGGCCGAGGATCTGCAGTGGGCGCTCGTCAATACGGTCGAATTCCTGCTGAATCATTGACGTTCGGCTAAGAGCCGGACGCTACTTTTGGGATCGCCGATATGAATGACTATCTCAATCTCCTGTTCCCGCTCGGGCGACGCGAACTGCTCAAATGGGCCGGTCTGGTGGCGGCCGGGACCATCGCGGAGCCGCTCGTACGGCCTCTCGAGGTTCGAGCTCAGGGCCGATCGAAACCCGCCGGGACGGCGCGCAATGCCATCATGATTGAGATGAGCGGCGCGATTTCGCCGATGGATTGCTGGGACCTCAAGGAGACCAAGACCACTCCCAAGGATCTGGACCCGCAAAAAATCTGGAACGACTTCTATCTCTCGAAGACGTTCTTTCCGAAGCTCATCGACTCAGGGCTGATCAACCGCTGCAGCTTCGTCCGCTCGATGCTCGGCCGTGAGCTGATTCACCTGACGGGTCAGTATCGGGTTCAGACCGGACGATCGATCAACCCGGCAGTCGCGAAGGAGATCCCTGGGTTTGGCAGCGTCATCGCGTACGAGTTGGAATCGCAGCGGCGGGAGACCGACACGCTGCCCACATACATGAGCACCAATCTGTCCCGGAATTCCACGGGCCTCATTGGTGCGGGATTCCTGCCCAATCGGTGCACGGGCGTCGACCTCGATACGTCGTTCGTGTTCAACGTGTTTGGCGGCGGTGATGCGGCGGCACGAGAGCAGTTGGAGCGGCGCTGGCTGGTTCGTAAGCGTCTTTCCGAAGTCTCAGGCATCAGCGATGCACAACTCGGAGAACAGGTCTCACCCTTCGAGGTCTTCTACAACTACGCCTATCACATCGTCACCGACCCGCGGTGGGCGACCGTGTTTGACGTCAGCGACGCGGAGCGCGATCGATACGGTCGAGGGCAGCTCGGTGACGGACTCGTCCTGGCTAAGAACCTGCTGAAGGCCGACGCCGGCACGCGGTTCGTGTACATCTCGGAATCAATTGGCGGAAATGGTCCCTGGGACTTTCACGCGGGCATTTACGACAAGGCGAGACCGCAGAATCTGTACACCAAGTCTCTGGAATGGGATCGCGCGTTTACGGCACTCTTGCAGGATCTGGACGCGGCCCCGGGGCGAGAGGCCGGCAAGAGCCTGCTCGACGAAACCATCATCGTGTCGACCGGCGAGTTTGGGCGCACGCCTAACTTCAATACAGGCCACGGTCGCGACCATTACGACAAGACATTCACCTCGCTTTTGGTGGGTGGCGGCATCAAGGGTCAGCGGGTGATCGGTCGGACCAACGAAGATTGCTCGGCGTGTATCGATCCGGGATGGAATCATCGGGAACAGCCTCAAATCGACAACCTGGTGGCCACGATCTATTCGGCGCTTGGGATCGACTGGCGGAAGAAGATCGAAAACACGCCGTCTGGCCGTGCGTACCACTACGTGCAGTCGGCCCCCATCGGGTCGAATACTCTCGTTGCGCAGGACCATATAGACCTGTTTACCTAACGCGAACGACCCGAACGATCCGAACGATCCGAACGATCCGAACGACCCGAACGATCAGAGTCGTGAGAATGCAATTCCTTGTCTTGCCCCTGCTGTTCGGCCTGGCCGAGGCTGCCTTGTTCGGCCAATCACCTCGAACGTCGCCTGGCATGGCAGCCATTCCGGCCGGCGAATTCTGGATGGGACGCACTCACACGGCGACGGTCGAACAAGCCATCATCCTGGAACGTGACCGGCGCGACGATCAGCCGGCCCATAAGATCCATGTCGATGCGTTCTTTCTCGACACGCACGAGGT
>DATBJG010000376.1:0-21610 GCA_036556585.1 Vicinamibacterales bacterium | reverse complement strand
TGTCCAACACGCAACCAGCATCCATGCTCAACAGCCGCCACCTGCCGCGGCGGCCGAGTCCAGCGAGCTCGAAATCCTGCAGCTTCGCCCCAACTTCTACCTGATTGCCGGCGCTGGAGGTCACATTGCCCTTCAGATTGGAACTGACGGGGTGGTCGTGGTCGATGCGGGATTGGCGGCGCGGGCCGAAGCGGTTGTGGCAGCGATCAAGAAAATCACCACGCAACCGATCCGCTACGTCATCAACACCAGCGCCGACCCGGATCATGTGGGCGGTAACGAGACGCTGTCGAAAGCGGGGCAATCGCTGTTTACCGCGCTCGGCCCAGACTCACTGCCCGGTAACCTGCGCGAGGGCGCCGCTTCCATTATCGCGACCGACAAAGTGCTGGCACGAATGAGTGCGCCCAGCGGGAAGACGCCCCCGTTCCCTGCGGGCGGGTGGCCAACCGAGACCTTCGACTACCCGCGAAAGTACATGTACCTGAACGGTGAAGGCATCGAGATCCTGCATCAGCCTGCGGCACATACCGATGGCGACGTCGTGGTGTTCTTCCGCCGTTCGGATGTCGTCGTGGCGGGCGACATCCTCGACACGACACGCTTCCCCACGATCAACGTAGCAAGGGGAGGCACCATCAATGGCGAGATTGCTGCGCTGAACCGCCTGGTGGAGCTGGCAATTCCCTCTGTCCCAATCGTGTCCAGAGAAGTGGGCACGCTCGTGATTCCGGGACACGGTCGCGTGTGCGATCAGATCGATGTGGTCGAATACAAGGATATGGTGACGATCATCCGAGACAGGGTTCGAGATTTGATCGATGCGGGGATGACCCTCGAACAGGTAAAGGCCGCCTCGCCAGCCCGCGGATATACGCGCAGGTACGGATCGGATACGGGACCGTGGACGACCAATCAGTTCATTGAAGCGATCTATCAGAGTCTCAAGGGCAGTCGGTAGTCGGCAGTCGACAGTCGGCAGTCGACAGAAAGGATCAACACACGTCGTGCGTTGGGTCATGCTGGCGCTCGTGATGTCGGCCGGTCTCGCAGACCCGTGGAACGCGCGCGCGCAGGGCCGGGGCGCGCCGCCGCCGGTGACAGCCCGTGCATCGGCACCCATTGACCTCACTGGTTACTGGGTCGCCGTCGTCAACGAAGATTGGCGCTACCGTATGATCACGCCGCCGAAGGGAGACTATCGGGGTGTTCCCATCACCAAAGAAGCACTCCAGGTTGTAAACGCGTGGGATCCAGCGGCGGACGACGCCGCGGGCAACCAGTGCAAATCGTACGGTGCCGCGGCAATCATGCGCGTGCCGGGACGGCTTCACGTCACATGGCAAGACGACGAGACATTGCGCATCGATATTGATGCCGGCACGCAGACGCGGCTCCTGAGATTCGCGTCCACTCCCGCACCGCAGGAAAAGCCGTCATGGCAGGGCCGGTCGGTCGCACGGTGGGAACGCCCGCAGGCTGGACGCGGCGCCAACCCTGGCGCACCTCCCCCGCGAGGCGGCTCCCTGACCGTGGTCACCACCAACATGCGGGCGGGGTACCTGCGCAAGAACGGCGTTCCCTACAGCGAAAATGCCAGGCTGACCGAATACTTCGATGTTGCCGCTCAACAAGACGGCAGCCAGCTCCTCGTGGTCACAATTGTCGTCGACGATCCGCAATACCTCACGCAACCGTTCATCGTCAGCTCGCACTTCAAGAAAGAGATGGACGCATCCAAATGGGATCCAACGCCATGCTCAGCCGCGTGGTAATGCTTGTCACGGCGCTCGTGCTGGTCCTGGTGTTTTGGGCCCCAATCAATCGGCACGCGTACGCCCAGGCCGAGCTCGTGGGCTCGTGGGCCGCCAGAAACACCGAGGACATTTCGCGCGATTCGTATCCGGTGGACTACGTCGGGCTCCCGCTCAACAGCGAGGGGCGCCTGAGAGCGCTCAGTTACAACGAGTCGCAGCTTGGCATGATCGAGCGACAGTGCGAAGGATGGCCGGCCTTTTATTTCGTGCAGGGTCCGTTCGGTTTGAAGATCTGGAGCGATACCGAGCCGGTCAAGGGAGCCACGATCTCCTACACGATTGGCGCGTGGGAAGACAAGGCGCCCATGACCATCTGGATGGACGGACGCCCGCATCCTTCGAAGTACGCCGAACACACTCGCGAGGGATTTACGACCGGCCGATGGGAGGGCAACACGCTCGTTGCCTACACGACGCACATGAAGGCAGGCTTCCTACGAAAGAACGGCCCCCCCAGCAGCGATCAGGTGACGATGACGTCGCGTTTCTTCCGTCATGGAGACATTCTGACGGTGCTGACGGTGATCGAGGATCCGATCTACCTCGCCGAACCGCACATCATTTCGAAGAGCTTTCAGCTGTCGCCAACCCCCATCCTGCCGGTTGGTCCGCCGTGTGTGTCCGGATTCGAGGGTCGGCGGCCGGGTGAGGGAGTTCCTCACTATCTACCCGAGAAAAATCCCTTTGTAGATGAGATGACGAAGCTGTTTCACATTCCCAGGGATGCGGTGCTTGGTCAGCCGGAGACGCTGTATCCAGAGTACAGGAAAAAAATCAGCGCCACATACGTGCGACCCGAACCCTGCAAGCGCAACTGCGGCGCTGTGCCTTTGCGCTAACTCTCGGGATTCGGGGGTCGGGATTGGGGATTCGGGTCCGAACGGATCCCCAAATCCCGAACCCCGAATCCCGAGCCCCGAATCCCAAGTTACTGCGTTCCTTTCGCCCGAGCGGCGACGGCAGCACGGTTTACCTGAGCGCCGCGCATGTACACCGACGAGATCTTCCGCGTGTTCGTAATGTCGTCGAGTGGATTGGCGTCAAGAACAACGAAGTCAGCGCTCTTGCCAGACTCGATGGTGCCTATGTCCTTGACGGCCAATAGCTCGGCACCATTGCGTGTAGCCGCGACAATGACCTGAGCTGGCGTCATGCCGGCGGCCACCATGTCGGCCATCTCGACGTGCATTCCCCACGGGGTGTTGCCGTCGGTGCCAACCGCGATCTTCACGCCTTCCTTGTTGAGGCGGTTCAGATTGCGAGCCTGGATTCCATACGCCTTCTGCGCCTCCGGGCGATCGGTTGCTGCCGCCTGAAGTTTCTGCAGATCGCCGGCAGGAATTGAATCGCGCAACCAGCTGAGGTCGGTTGCGACACCTCGATCGGGCAGATTCGGCACCAGAATGATGCTCGGCCGCGACTTGATCAGCTTCACGGACTCGTCGTCTATGTCACGATCGCGGACGCCGTGGGCGAACGCGTCGAGTCCCGCGCGGATGAGTCCCTTGCCATCTTCCAGCGTAAAGATGTGCGCGGTGACGCGGAGTTTCTGCTTGTGCGCTTCGTCAATGACGGCGCCGTAAAGGTCCGGCGTGAGCTTCTTGTACTTGCCGTCTCGATCGTCCACCCAGATTTTGACGAAATCAACTTTCTTGACCGCTAGTTCCTGAACGGCCTTGCGAGCCTCTTCCTGCGTGGTAATCCAGTACGGGATATCGGTCCGTCCCGGCTCCGGTGCGGTGATACCGCGTCCCGCCGTGAACAAGCGCGCTCCCTCCGGAATCGTCTCGGCCCGCACCTGGAACGCGAGATCGCCCGCATCCTGGCCCAGGCTCATGGCTGCACCGACGCCGTAGTAGGGGCGGCGCTGCAAGTCTTCGAGGAGCGCGGCGCGCTCACGGCTGAGATGGGTGTGAGTGTCGATCAACGCGGGGATGACCGTCTTTCCACTCAGGCTCACTCGAGCGGCACCGGCCGGTACCTTGACGTCACCCGCCCTGCCGACCTGTGTGAAACGTCCACCCTGGACGACAAACGTGGCATTCTCGAGGGGTGCTCTTCCATCCCCGACGATGACGCGGGCGCCTTCGAACACGGTAACGCCCGCGGGCGCCTGCCCGGCAATCTGCGTCAGCGACACCGAGACACCGAGTGTCGCAGACAGCAGCAGACCGACAATGGTCATGGGAAAAGTTTGCGTGTGTGCTCGGTGCATGGAGTCCTCCAGTGCTGTAGAGAGCCGATGAAAGCGGCCATGGTACTCCATCTAGGGCCGTTATTGGCGGTCATCGCCCCGTTAGGCGGTTCCCTAACTTCCAAGCAACTTCCCGATGGCTGTAGCCCCAGAACAAGAGACCGGCAAACACGGTGACCTGGTTCATTTGTGAAACACGCGTTAGCCGCGTTTTCAATTCCCGCGCCGCTCCCGAGACGGTGACGCGAGCGCGGTACACTCCCCGTGCCCCCTGAGTCTCTGAGACTTCTGCTATGGCGCGTGGCTCTCTACTGGTGATCGAGCGACCCCGCGCGGTCCTGCATCAGCCAGACGCAGATCAGGCTGATGACAGCGCTCAGCGAGACGTACGCCGCGACGGCCGTCGAGGTCTTGTATGTTTCGAACAAATACAGCGCGACAATCGGCGCCGGCCCACCAGCCGTGATTGAGGCGAGCTGATAGCCAAGCGATGCGCCGCTGTAACGCAGCGATCCGGGAAATGCCTCCGCAATGAAGGCCGCCTGCGGACCGTACTGGAGATCGTGAAGCGGCAGACCAAGGACGATGGCCAGCGCAATCATGGACGTCACGCGTGTATCGAGCATCCCGAAGTACACGAACGGGAAGATGATCATCACGACGCACCCGATCGCCGTGATGGTTCTCCGGCCAAAGAGATCCGACAGGTGCCCGCACCAGGGAATCGTCGCCATCGAGACGAGCGCCTGGAGCATCACCAGATTGAGGACGAACCCGCGGCCCAGGCCCAGCACCTGCGTGCCGTAGGTCAGGATATAGGTTGTGAAGATGTAGAACGGCGTCTGTTGCCCGGTGCGAAGGAGAGCTGTGAGGATCATTTCACGCTTGTTCTTGCGCCACACTTCGAGAACGGGAGCACGCTCGACCTTCCCCTTGGCCTTGAGGCTCGCAAACACGGGCGTCTCGAGGATGCCAATGCGGATATAGAGGCCAACGGCCACGAGCGTGAGGCTCAAGAGGAACGGCACCCGCCAGCCCCAACTCAAGAACGCCTCCTCGGACGTCGCGTAGGTCATGAACGCGAGCGCGCCATTGGCCAGCACCATTCCGGCCGGCGCGCCAAACTGCGCCCAGCTGGTCGTGAAGCCGCGTCGCTTTGGATCGGTCCACTCGCCCGCCATCAGGACCGAGCCGCCCCACTCGCCACCGACGCCCACACCCTGCAGCACACGGCCAAAGACAAGCAGCACGGCACCCCAGATCCCAATCCGGTCGTAGCCGGGAACCAGCCCGATGCCGGTCGTCGCAATCCCCATCAGCAAGAGCGTCGCAATCAGCGCCGCCTTGCGGCCCAGGCGGTCGCCGTAGTGACCGAAGAACGCCGCGCCAAACGGCCGGGCGACGAAGCCTACGAAGTACGTAGAAAACGCGAGCAGCGTGCCGGTAAACGGATCGGAAGCCGGGAAGAAGAGGCGTGGAAAAACCAGCGCGGCGGCCACACCATAGAGGAAGAAGTCGTACCACTCGATGGTCGTGCCGACGGCCGAGGCCACGACCGCCTTGACCATCATCCGTTTCCTGGCCACCGGATCCATCATCGTCGCGCCGTGGACCGCCGCGTCTATAGAGGTTGGAGTGGCCATGCTGGGCCGCTATTCTATAACTCGTGCCTGGATCCCGAATCCCGAATCCCGAATCCCAAATCCCGAGCCTGACATGCGTCTGGCTGCTCGCGGCCGCCGTCGGGGTCTTCGGGCAATTTTCCGACGCCTTCAAAGAGTCGCGCGATCACCCTACCATCGAGTATTCCACTCGGGAAACCACCGACCCCATTGCGACGCTGAACGGTGCGCTTCGCGCGGGCAAGTCCAAGCTTGCGTTCGAAAGCCCGCGCGGCTATCTCGATTCGCTCTTGAAGGTCCTCGACGTCCCGGTGGAATCGCAGACGCTCGTGTTCTCGGAGACGAGTTTCGAACCGGAAGATATCAGCCCGTCCAACCCGCGAGCGTTGTACTTCAACGACCGTGTTGCCGTTGGCTGGGTCCCTGGACGCAAGACGCTCGAAATTGCGGCACATGATGCCCAGCAGGGCGTCATCTTCTATACACTCGAGCAGTCGTCCGTGCCGATACCACAGTTTGCGCGTAACCAGCGTTGTCTCCTCTGCCATCTGACATCCTCGACCAGCGGCGTGCCCGGGCTCGTGACCATGAGCATGCTGCCGCTTTCCGACAACCCGAATGAATACGCCCAGGGGTGGCCGGTCGATCACCGGACGCCCATCGAGGATCGCTTTGGCGGTTGGTACGTCACGGGAGCGAACGTGCCGCGCGTTCATCTCGGCAACGTGCCGGTTCACCACGTCAAGCGCTCGTACACCAGATTGCCAACGGCACCTGTCCTGGCGTCACTCTCGGCCACGTTCGATACGACCACGTACCTCTCACCTCACAGCGACATCGTCGCTCAACTGGTGCTGCAACATCAGGTGCAGATGACCAACCTGCTGACGCGTCTTGGGTGGGAGTCACGCGTTGCCGGGGATCAGACGGGAAACGCCCAGGCGCGCGTGACCAACGTCGTTCGCGAGTTCGTGGATTACCTGTTCTTCGTCGACGAAGCGCCCCTGCCTTCGCCAGTTCGGGGTAGCGCGGGATTTCCGGAGACATTTGCCGCCGCCGGCCCGCGCGATCAGAAGGGCCGCTCATTGCGCGACCTCGACCTCGAACGGCGCCTCTTCCGGTATCCGTGCAGCTACCTGATCTACTCTCCAGCCTTCGACGCGTTGCCCAAGCCGGCCAAGGACGCGGTCTACCAGCGCATGTGGGACATTCTTTCTGGTCGAGAGACCGACAAAATTTACGCGCGTCTTACGCGCGCGGATCGGCAGGCGATCGTGGAAATCCTGCGCGAGACCAAGAACGATCTGCCGTCCTGGTTTCGATCCTAGGAATCAACCGTTACGAGCCCGCATCCTGCACGCGCACGTTGCCGGTCGCCGAGGCATAGTCGAGAATTCGTCGATCGGAGGTCAAAAAGACGGCGTCGAGCTGGCGAGCCGTGGCCACGAGCAGACGGTCGAGTGGATCGGCGAGGACCGAGCGCGGGATGGCACCGGCATCGAGCGCGATGGCCGGTGTCAATTCGGCGATGCGGACCCCCGCGGTCTCCAGCGCGTCGCGTACCCACTGATCGAGCGAGCGGGCAAGACGGACGCGCCCGAGCGTGCACAGCGCCGCCAGCTCGAAAATGGCCATCGGCGACACCCGAATGGCAGATCGAGACTCGGCTCGCCGAAGCAACTGCCGGCTCCGGCGCCCGATGCGACGCGTGTCGCCATCGACGCTCCACACCCAGACGTGCGTATCGAGCACGAGCGGCTCAGTCGCGATCGATGTCGTACTGACCCTCGATGGGATCGAACGGTCGCGTGTACTTCAGCACGCTCCCTTTGAGGGATCCAAAGAAGCGTGTCGTCTTGCGTGGCTCAGTGAACGGCACGAGCTTGGCGACCGGCTTTCCGTGCTTGGTAACCACGTACTCGACGCGCGATTCGCGTACGTGGTCCATCAGCTCCAGGCATCTGGCCTTGAACTCGGCCGCTGAGTAGCGGGACGCGACTTGCCCGCCATGCGCTGTCCGTGCCCTGCGGGCCCGGGCCTTCTGCGGCATGACCACAATATTATGACCACATTTCAGCCTGGTCAAGGATTCGAACTCGGCTATGGCGGCAACGGCGCGATCGAGCTCTGACATGGTGCTGTACAGGTGGGGATCCTACCTGCCGCCAAGGCCACGTTGCTGCAACAACTGCCTCAGACCGGGGCGTGTGATCGCCGCCTGGCGGACGTGGTCACTGAACGACTGCTGAAGAACAGGCAGTTCGTCCTGACGAGCGGCTACCACGTGCAGCGAGATGCTGCCCATCTCGTCGGTGGACTCTTCGCCCCACGTGACGCGCACGGGTGGACGGCTCGGGTTCCGCGCATTCGCCGCGGAATTGTCGTAGCTGATCTCCACGTCGAGCCGCGTCCCCTTCGGAAGCGGCACGAAGCTCTTGAAGTGGTACCGCTCCTGCCAGGAGAAATCCCAATCGTCGATACGCAGCAGCGTCTTGACGGCGCCATCTGGAAGGGTCGCTGTGAGCGTCATCTGCCGCCCCAGGTAGTGTGCGTGCGCACCGACGCTGAAGGCGCGCACGTCTACCGGCAAGATGAATGAATCTTTGATGAGGTAATGCTTTTCGCCGGCGGCAATGTCGAGTCCTTCCAGCACACCAAAGATCGGCGGCAGCTGAATGGTCGTAAATGCTTGAGTGGGGGGCGCCTCGGCAAAATACAATCCGACCGTCGATTGCTCTCGTTCGACCGTACCTGAAGGATGGAAGTGCGTGGAGAGAACGAGATCGGCGCCTTTGGGCACGAAGAACGCCAGCCCCTCGGGCAGTTCCAGCGCCCGCCCTCCCGGTGCCCATCCGCCAATCCCACCCACTCGAGAGGCCAACCCGGCAATACCATCGGCCACGCCCCCTCGGGCGACGTTCGCAAATGCTGCGCCACCACGCCCTGCGCGTGACAACCCGCCACCGCCCATGCTGCCGCGAAAACCTGGCAGGGGATCGGCCGTCTCGCGCTCGCGTGCGGCACCGGTGTCGTCGAGAAAGAAGAGACTATGGTGGACGACCGTGCGCGCCGACGGCCTGAAGTCAATCGCGCGAATCCAGCTGTCTCGATCGAGATTCAGTGGTACTACGAAGCTGCGATAGATGTCAGGTCCTTGGGCAGGCACCTCGAACTCTTCTGGCATCTTCACGACCAGAGCGGGAACGCCGAGCTGCCAGCCATCACTGAAGCTCGGCTGCGGCGGCAATCGCGCTGGATCTCCCTCGAGCGTCCCGTCGGCAACCCACTGCTGGATCGTCGAGATCTCCTCTGCGCTCAATAGCCGCGCGTTCCGGAACTCGTAGTCACTTGGAGCGGCTTTCCAGGGCGGCATGACACGCGCCACGGTTGCAGCCGCGATTGCCCGAGCCCACGGCCGGGCATCGCGATAGCTCAGCAGCGGGAACGGTGCCGACTCCCCAGGTCTGTGACACACGGAGCAGTTGCGAAAGACAATCGGCGCAACGTGTTCGCTGAAGGTGACGGGAGCCTGCGCGCGGGACGTCGTTTCTCCATATCCGAAGAGAATGATTGCCGCGATGAGCAATCCAAAAACGCCCGCGGTCTTGGTGAGCATTGCGGTTCCTTATTCTACTCCGCGTGGGTACAATGATGTAGCAGTGGGTCTTTGGACCCGCCGTGATGAACATGCCGCCGACGCGCAGGTCGATCGTTCTCGTTTGTGTCGCCGTTCTGGTATTTGCGGCACTCGTGCCGATGATCTCGCTTGAACTGTCCGCAGTCCTCACACCTCTGTGGTTCGTCGTTCCAGCCGTCACCATTGTCTTGATCCGCCGTCGGGCCCTTTGCTCTGAGGAGCAGCTGGTTGGGCTCCTTTCTCTTCCTCCATCCCGCGCGCCACCTTCGTCCTGGTAAATCCCTGACCACGCGACATTTATAGGCAGGGCTAAAGCCCTGCGCGACGTACGTCCCCTCAGCCCGCGTACGTCGTGACTACGTAGCGCAGCTTTCGCCTGCTTGAACGAGTACGTCGCGCAGGCTTGGGCCTGCCTGAACCAGATGTGAATGCCATGACATCCGCTTCATCGGTCGTGCGGAATCCCATCGGCTGGCAGGAGCGTCTCGCTCGACTGCGAGGATCTCCCGTGCGATTCGACCTCCGCATGTACGACAACGCGCTCGTTGACATCAATCGGCAGCAATCAGCGCTTCGCAGCCTTGCCGACGAACAGTTGATGGAACGGGTGAAGGATCTTCGCAAACGAGCTCGGGCGGGGACACCGCTCGAGTCCGTGCGCGCGCCTTTCTTTGCGCTGGTCCGCGAAGCGTCCTGGCGCGCGCTGGGACTTCGGCCTTTTGACGTCCAAATCGTCGCAGCCCTCGCGCTGGACGATGGGCAGATTGTCGAGATGCAGACGGGAGAGGGGAAGACGCTTGTCGCGGTGATGCCTGCATCCCTGAACGCGCTCACCGGACGTGGCGTACACGTCCTCACGTTCAACGACTATCTGGCACAGCGCGACGCCGAATGGATGGGACCGATCTATCGCCTGCTCGGCTTGTCGATCGGCTTTGTCCGGCAAGGCATGTCACCCGCCGATCGTTCGAAGGCCTACAACGCGGACGTCACCTACGTCACCGCCAAAGAGGCCGGCTTCGATCATCTTCGCGACTTGTTGGCCACCGATGTTGGCCAATTGGTACATAGGCCCTTCCACTTTGCCCTGGTTGACGAAGCCGATTCGCTCCTGGTGGACGAGGCGCGCATTCCACTGGTCATTGCCGGCAGTGTCGGCAGGGACATTTCCTCCGCTGTGCGCCTTGCGCGGCTCGTGGCTTCCTTTGCGCGAGGCGACCAGTTTTCGCTCGACGAATACGGACGCAGTGTCGAGCTGACAGAGGCGGGAATCGAGCTGGTGGAGCGGGAGCTGGGCTGCGGCCACCTGCACGACGAGCGCAACGACACCCTGTTGAGCGAGCTCAATTGCGCGCTGCATGCACACGCCCTGCTGCGTCGCGACGTCGATTACATCGTGCGAGACGGTCGAATCGAGATCGTCGACGAGTTCACAGGACGCGTGGTTCACGATCGTCACTGGCCCGACGGACTACAGGCCGCTGTCGAAGCCAAGGAAGGCCTCGAGCACCGTCGAGATGGGCGCATTCTGGGCTCGATCACCCTGCAGCATTTCCTCAGCGGCTACTCGCATCTCTGCGGGATGACAGGAACAGCGCAAGGCGCAGCCTCTGAGCTGAAAGCCTTCTACGGAATTGAAACGGTGGTCATCCCCACCCATCGTCCCCTCATTCGGGACGACCACCCCGACGTTGTTTTCACGCATCGTGAGGCGAAAGAAGACGCGCTCGTCGAAGAGATCCGGCAAGTGCATGCAATCGGGCGGCCGATCCTCGTGGGGACGCTGACCGTCGAAGAATCCGAGGGTCTTGCCAAGCGGATTCGCGCCATCGGAATCGAGTGTCAGGTGTTGAACGCCAAGAACGATGCTGCCGAGGCGTCAGTCGTCGCGCGTGCCGGAATGGTGGGAGCTGTGACCATCTCGACCAACATGGCGGGACGTGGAACCGATATCCGTCTTGGCGGCAAGGACGGTTCCGACCATGAAAGAGTTGCGGCTCTAGGTGGCCTGTTTGTGATCGGCACGAACCGTCACGAAAGCGCCAGAGTGGACCAGCAGCTTCGAGGTCGTGCCGGACGCCAGGGTGACCCCGGCGCATCGCGCTTCTTTGTGAGTCTCGAAGACGATCTCATGGTGCGTTTTCGGCTGCAGGATCTGATTGCCGGGCGATTCGTTGCGAAACCTCGCGCCGACCCAATCGAGAGTCCTGTCGTCCGTGCCGAAATAGCGAGAGCGCAGCGAATCATCGACAGTCAGAATTTCGAGATTCGCAGGACGCTCTGGCGATATGCCTCGGTGGTCGAAGATCAGCGGCGGCAGTTCATGGAACGACGACAAGCCATTCTCGTTGGCGCCGAGACGCCTGACGTGTGGCAGCGCGAAAAGGAAAGCTACCATCGCCTGGTGGCCGCCGCCAGCGAACCCGCCGTGCGGCGCGCGGAACGGCTCGTCACGCTCTCACAGTTCGATCGTGCCTGGCGTGATCATCTGGCGCTCGTGGCGGACCTGCGGGAGGGCATACACCTGGTCGGGCTGGGCGGCCAGGATCCGCTGACCCGCTTCACCGCCGACATCAGACATGCGTTTTCAAGCCTCGAAGACGCGATCGAACAGGGCATCGCCGAATCACTCTCTCGCGTGCGCGTTGACTCCACCGGGATCGACCTGAAAGGTCTCGATATCAAGGGTCCATCGTCCACCTGGACGTATCTGGTCAACGACGACCCCTTCAAAAATCAAATTGGGATGATGCTCACCGGGCCCGGAAGGACCAGCATTGCAATCTACTCGGCTGTTGTGCTGTTGCCTTTGTTCCTGTTATGGGGACTCGTCGATCGCTTCGTCGGCCGTCGTGCTCGACAGCGCGACGCCCACCAGTGAACCGTTCAGCTTACCTGTGGAACAAACGACCGGCCAGCACGGGCATCCGCGACTTGAAGCGCCATCCCTGCGGCGTCTTGACGTAGACGTCTTCGTAACGGCCCTGCGCCTCGACCAACCTCTCCTGCCCTACCTCCCTAGTTCCGCAATCAGCGCATCGACCTGTTGATACTGCAGACAACCTGCAGTTGGCGGACTGAGAGGACATCCCGTCGCTCTCCAACCGTAGTCGTCTTCGAGCGTCTTCACGATTTCGACCTTGCTCGTGCCCTGCTTGATCAAACCGATCAGTCGAGTTCGCATTGTTTCGAGATCGGTGCGGAATTTCGCCAGGTCAGCCTTCGTTGACACCGGGCCGTGTCCGGGGATGACGGTATCGAAGTCGAGTGCGAGCGTTCGGTCGAGAACCTTCGTCCATTCGAGAAAGCTGCCGCCTTGCACGTAGTCGATGTAAATCGGCACACCAGGGGGTCGCGGGCGATCGGGAGCACTCGAACGACCACTCCCTCTTACCACGAGGAAGAGGTCGCCTGTGTGAATGACCCTGAGCTCCGGAAAATAGACGATGGCATCGCCGCTCGTGTGAGCGCGTCCGAAGTAATGAGCCCGCACCTCTCGACCGCCCAGGTGGACCGCGAGCTCCTCAGAGAACGTCACCCGCGGCAGCCCGATAGGCGTTCCCGGCGTGTCTTCGTAATAAGGTTGCTTCAGATCCTTGAGATTTGCCCTGACGTTGCGATGTGCGATGACTTCTGCAATGGGAAGCATCTTGAAATCGCCACCAGCATGATCATCGTGCTGATGCGTGTTGATGACATATTTCAGAGGGCGGTCGGTCACCGTCTTCATCTGGGCCAGGATGTCGGCATGGTTGCGATCGAACATGTCATCAACCAGCACCACACCCTCGGCGGTGGCATACAGGGCTACGTTACCGCCCTCGCCCGAGATCATATACAGGTCGCCCTTCACTCGTTCCGTTCGGAGCATGCCGGGCGGTTTGGCCGGGCGCGATTGCGTTTGAGCGATCCAGGTGCCCTGCAGGATGAACGCCGCCACAAGGACACGCACGGATAATGTCGTTCGCATGGAGGGGACTATAGCGCAGGAACGGAGGGTCTCTAGATTCGTGGGGGGTCTAAAGACCCGCTTCTACTGATGGCTTGTCTGATGCAGCTACGGACAGTCAGCAAACGGCGCCGAATAGCGTACTTCACCACTCACGTGAATCAGTGCCCCCGAGACCAACTCGAGTGCCATAAACGCTTCACCATCGTAGGGACTCTGCAGGGCGCGAGTCAGCGCATGGGAAAAGCCGAAGCGCGAGTAATAGGTGGGATGGCCGACAACCAGAACGATTTGCTCACCAAGATTGCGACACAGGTCCAGCCCAGCACGAACGAGCGTGCTTCCAATGCCGGACCGTTGACGGGCAGGCACGACCGCCATCGGCGCGAGAGCAACAGCAGGTACGTTCGCCGAATCACTGCGAATGAACACGCGACTGAACAGGATGTGACCAACGACAACCCCGTTGTCCTCGGCCACCAGGGACGCCATCACCAACCCTTCCCGTCGAAGCGCATCGACGAGCACTCCTTCGGCTGGTCCACCGAAGGCTTCGTCGTTGACGGCGCGGATGGCCGGGATGTCGCTGGATGTTTCAACTCGTACGAGCATTCAGCAATCACTACTTTGTCAATCACTCACCAATCACCACTCACCAATCGCCAACGATTCACAAATCACCACATCACGATTCGTCAATTTGTTTTTTCGCCGGTTTGTACGTGCTCAACCACCACAGGAACCCTTCGGGATCGCGGGCCGCATAGAAGCGCGCACCAAATGGTGTGTCTTTAGGTCCCATCACGATATCCGCGCCAGCGGCCTTGGCGCGCGCGTGATGTCTATCGGGATCGTCAACGACCACATTGACGAATTGCTTCAGATTGGCCCACTCGCCACCCTGAGACAGCTGGCCGACATACAGGGCGCCTTCACCAAAATGCAGCTCGCCGTGGACGAGCGAGCCGTTCGGCCCGGGCACCTCGAACGTGGACTCGAAACCGAACGCCCTGGTGAAAAAGGCCACAGCGGCGGGCGCATCGTGACAGCGAAGCTCGGGGACAAAGGTGACGGCCCCTCGCCGGCCACCCATGTTGTAGGTGCCGAAACCCCAGAGATTGCCATCGAGATCACGAGCAGCATAATCGCGCGATCCGTAGTCCATGTCGGTGAGTGGCAAGGCAATTTCGGCGCCCGCGCTCTTGGCGCGTGCATGATGAGCATCGGGATCGGTCACCACCACGTAAAGACCCTGACGCACGTTCGACCACGGGTTCGCGTCCGTTGGAGGTGTCCACGAGCTGATCGCAAGAAGGCCGGCACCCAAACCCACTTCAGCGTGCGCGATCGTACCCTCGGGTCCTGCATGCTCGGCGTGCTTGTCGAACCCAAACGCTCGAACGAGCCAGTCGATCGAGGCTCGTGCATCCTTGTAGCGCAATACGGGAAAGATCGTCGGCTGGCCTTCACTCTCCATTGATGATGACCTCGCACGCCAATACTATCAGCGGCTTTCGGATTTCGGATCTTGGCACTCGACGTAAGGCCCAAAGATTCGAAGCGAGAGCCTAAGGCCGAATTCCCAGAAGGATGGACGCCGAGCTCGGGCGTGGTGGCACCGGCAGCATCACGGTGATGCGCAGATCCGTATCGGCCGGCGTGGCGCGCTTTTGCGTTTTCAGCACGGTCTGCATCGAGTTGTACACCCTCCGATGAAGGGCCGACCCGGCGCCCGCACCAAGCCGTCCGAGTGTCCGCAGCTGTGCCTCGTAGGCCCCGCGTTCGTCGGGTCCATTCCGCACATGCCACGCCTCGTGCATGATGATGCTTGCCAGTTTGATGACCGGGGCGGCGTCTTCCGCGCCCCACCGTTCCATCGCCATGGCCTCCTCGAACACGGCAGAGGTCGTAAGCAGATAGATCTTCGGGCTACCCGCGTGTGTGTACGCTTCAATACCCGGAGACGCACTCAGGGGCCGAATGTCAACCAATTCGATTGGCGGGAGCTTTTTTGCCTCGCCTCCGAGCAGGGCGAGCACACAGACCAACACTTCACTCGGGCTCATGGCCAGCCTCCACGAGCGGGCTGGCCTCGCCTATACTGAAGGCAGTCCAGCCCGCAGCCACACCTGCGGGTGAGATCAGGGGCGTCAGCGCGTTACCGCGTGCCGACGTCCCGCCCCTTCGAGTTCGTGCGCGTGCGTTACCAACAATTACGCACGATCACTTCAGTCAGTTCACCGAACGTCCTGTCGCGCGTCCACGCTGCAGCCTCTGTGCCGGGGGTTCACGACCACAACTCACCCATTACCGGCCAGAAATCGCGCTCAAGCGTCCGCGGCAGGGACGAGCGATCCCATATTCGGAACGAGAGGATTCGTATCTCGGTTCTTGGACGCAGAAGCCCAGCACCGAGTTGGTGCATCCCCATCCGCCCTATCCGTCCTATCCGCCCCATCCGCCCCATCCGCCCTTACAATAACCAGGGGCCATGACCGACCTGGCGAACACCATTGCCGTCTTTCTCATACGCGAACTCGAGGGCCTTCAGCGCGAGCTGGAGTTGTTTCCAGACGATGAGAGCGTCTGGAAGACGGTGCCGGGGGTGACGAACTCCGCGGGCAACCTGGCGCTGCATCTGGCGGGCAATCTGCAGTACTACGTTGGCGCTGTGCTGGGTGGCACCCACTACATCCGCAACCGCGAAGATGAGTTTTCGCGCCGATCGGGCACACGCAACCAGCTGATCCTCGAAATCCAGGCAACGATGCGCACGGTGCGGGCCGTCGTCCCCTCACTCCCGCCGGATACATTCGGCCGCGTGTTTCCCGAGAAAGTGTTCGGACGCGATCTGCGCACCGATCGATTTCTGTTGCACCTCTGCACGCATGCGGCCTACCACCTGGCACAAGCTGGCTACCTGAGACGCATGGTCACCGGACTCAATCAGACGAGCGGCGCCATTCCACTGGCGCCGCTCGAGACTGGAATCAGGAGAACATCATGAAGAGGGGGATTCGGGGTTTGGGATTCGGGATTCGGGGTTGGGGATTCGGGATTCGGGGTTGGGGATTCGGGATTCGGGATTGGGGATTCGGGATTCGGGGTTGGGGACTCGGGATTTGGGTGATCGCCATTCTCACCGGACTTGTGGCGCCGGCGATCGCTGGCCAGAGCGGCGCCACGTTCGTGCCACCGAAAACTCCGTGGGGACACCCAGACCTCCAGGGCATCTTCACGAACAAGGATGAAGCCAACACACCGCTCGAGCGTCCCGAGACGCTGCAGAACCGCGATGCCCGTGAGTTCGATGAGAATGCGCTCGCGAGTCTTGCCAAAGAGCGGCAGGCACAGGCGCGCAAGATCGCCCCTGGCATCGGCGGGTCAGAGACAGGAGCCGGGCCCACGCATTGGTACGAGCACCTCGAAGCCAAAGGCAGCCGTCCGTGGCTCATCCTCGATCCCCCCGACGGGCGTCTTCCGACGTTCACGCCGCACGCGGAGCAGCGGGAAGCTTCGTATGCTGCCCTCAACAACGCCCGGAATGGTGAAGGACGCGCGGATTCAACCGACGATCGAAGCTTGTACGATCGCTGCATCACGCGTGGCCTTCCAGGTTCGATGATGCCGGCCATCTACGGCAACGCGTACCAGATTGTTCAGGCGCCAGACTTCGTCGCCATCCGTTACGAGATGATTCACGAGACACGCATCATCCCGCTCGACGGGCGCCCGCACGTTGGTGCGAACGTGCACTTGTACATGGGCGATGCGAGAGGCCGCTGGGAAGGCAACACGCTCGTTGTTGAAACCACCAACTTCACCGACCGGACGCACCTGGGCTACAACAATCGCTACAACAGCGAGAGCATGAAAATCGTCGAACGCTTCACGCCCGTCGCCGCCAACCGGCTGGCATGGCAGGTCACGATTGAAGACCCCGTCACGTGGACCAGGCCCTGGACGTTTACGATGCCGCTGACGCGCGACGATTCACAGCAGGTGTTCGAATACGCCTGTCACGAAGGCAACCGGGGGCTGTTACACATCCTCACCGGCGCGCGCGCGGACGACAGGAAGTAAGAACCACGAATTGCGAACGAAGAACTGAGAATTGAGAGTTGAGCCTTGAGGAGTTACTTTCCATCCACCGAGAACGCCAGGAGGACATTGCCCGCCATTCCGCCACCGACCGTGTACCCGGAGCTGACGTAAAGCATCCCCCCGCCGATGGCGGGGCCGGGGCCGTCGAGCGATCCTCCCCGAGCGGCGACGCCGTTCACGGTCTCGTAGGTCCGCACGGTATCAAAGTCCCACAACACGCGACCGTCACTCGTGGAATAGGCGCGCAGGTGACCGTCGTACGATCCTGAAAAGGCCACGCCTGGAATCGCGCTGACCGCGGCCGATTGTGCGGGACTACAGCGTGGGCGATCGTCACACGGGACTGGCGGGGTGTACCACACCCGTTCACCGCTTTCGAGACGAAGGGCAAACATGCCCCCGCCACGGTTGCGGTCGGCATCGGTAAACTGACTGAACGTGAGCATCACGCGTCCCAGATCCGACAGCGCGACGTAGATGTGACGGCCATCGACGGCAGAACCCCATTGGATCCCTCCCATCGTGCCACCCTCACTCAAACGCACCTGCCAGAGCACTTCACCGCTGCGGTCCGGATCGAGCGCGTGGACCACGCCTGATTTCTGACCCGCCACGAGCGCGCGACGCCCGTCGGGCAGCGAAACGAGAATTGGCGAGGCGGCAAAGTCGAAGTCGGGGCCTTTCACCTCGGGGCAGTTGGTCTTGTCGGGCAATCGACAGGCGGACACGTACGCATCCTGGGCGGTCGTCTGTCTCACCCAGAGAATCTTGCCCGAATCGAGATCCATTGCGATAAAGGCATCGCTCGTGCCCGTGGCCGGATCGCTGTAGTTGTCGCCCGTGGTCACGTAGAGCGCATTACGCTTCACGTCCACGGCCGGACTCGACCAGATGGGCGCACCGGAGGGACCCCAAAGCTGTGTGCCGACACGATTTTTTCTCGTCGGCTTTGGTTCTTCCGAAATCGTATGGGTCTTCCACATCTCCCGGCCTGTTGCCGCGTCGAGCGCGACAATGCTCCCGCGGAAGCGGCAGCATTCGTACTCCGGCAGGGAACCAACCCCCTCTTCGCTCGAAGCGACGGGAACATACAACCGTCCGTTGTGAAACACCGGTGAGCCCGTGATGCGCGCAGACGGAAAGCTTTCAACGCGCGTCTTCCAAAGCAGGCGACCGGTCGCTGCCTCGACACCGTACGCGCTGCCACGCGCGTCGCCAAAGAACGCGGCAAACGTCGAAGCACCATTCGACGCGATGCGGCCCACGCTCACCGCGGATCGCACCGTCGTGTCGGCCGTGAAGAACCAATGGACGCAGCCCGAGGACGCGTCGAGGGAATAGACGTTCCCCCCGATACTGCCGACAAAGACGCGTCCTCCAGCCAGCGTGGCCTGGGCCATCGCCTGAATGTCGCCCGGAAACCCGAAAGCCCACTTCAATCTGAGACGCGGAACCTGCTCCGCCGTGAACCCGGCGGCGCCCGCATCCTGATACCGTCCGTTTGACGTGTTCTGTCCCCATCCGTTCCAGAGGGGACCCGTCATCGGATCACCGAAGGACCCACCCGCCTTGCACATCGCGCGCGGCGACGGGGCCGTCATGAGCGGGGCGTCGAACGACTTGCCACTGGCAAACTCCGCGATCGAGCGACGCTCGGCGGCGGTTCTTCCGTGAGCCATTGAAATCATCGATCCCACTTCGATCGACTCGAGTACCCGGCTGGCGGTCATCGTCCGTAGCACATCGAGCGTGGGGGCCCGGTCGGCGCCAGCGTCGTGGCACGTCGCACACTGAGCCTTGTAGAGCGCGGCACCTGTCTCCTGCGCCGTGGTCCGGTGTGGAGACCAGGCGCTCATCAGCAGGATTAGACAGGCGTACAGGAGCGGACGCGGAAAGGCGGGGAACAAGTGTGGACGTTCAGGCCGACTTCGTTTTCCGCTTCGGGTCCAGGATGGCAACGTTCGGGTCCGCAGCCATCACGTGCGTGTGCAGATCGCACACGACCTGGAATTGCTCGGCTTTCTTGTAAAAGTTCCCCATCGAGTACCCGCACAACAACGCGAAGCCCCTCGACAGTGCGAGCTTGTTCCACAACATCTCGAGCCGGATGGCCGCATCCGGCTGGCCGTTCTGCCACAACACGTCAACCATTTCCCCATAGGCTCGGACCACCGTCCGCGGCCGACCTTCCAGACTTCGATCGATCAATCCGCCCACATGGCTCTCGAACAGGTCGGCGTCAGGCATGTCGTCCGACATGAACTTCGTCAGCATCTCCTCGGCATCAACGAGCACCAGATCGCCGCACCGCTGGGCGAGCTCGACATCGATGAACCGCTCACGGAGTCGCGCCAGGATGGCCTCGCCATGCTCTCGGCTGGCAATCACGATCGTTGGTTGCTCTGCCACCAGCCCTTCGCTGAGAAACCCGGCGACGGTGGAAAACAGGCTGTCCTTGTTTCCGTAAAACTGGACGGCGTGATGAGGAGGACGAGGATTCATACCGTGAGTATCCGCCATCGACCGAGCATATCACCGAAAAGGATTGACAGGATGTCGAAACCGTCCGGCCTTACATCCGGGGAACGCTTCCGCGAATCAGGCGAATGATGAACAACACCACGAAAACCGCGACGACTATCAGTAACGCTTTGAGCATTGGGACTCCGGCTCCGATCAGTCCGCAATCGCATGTTCGATCGCTTTCTGCAGCTCCCCTAAGTCGATTGGTTTGACGAGATGTCGAGCAAAGCCGGCCTCCGCCGATCGCTGCCGATCCGCGTCCTGCCCGTACCCCGTGACCGCCACCAGCCGCATCCCGTTCGGCCCGTCGGCCGATTCACGAAACCGCTCGGCCAGCTCGTAGCCATCCATCACCGGCAGCCCGATATCCACGAGGCCGACTTCTGGTCGGAATGACGCGGCCAGCTCCAGGGCCGAAGGACCATCGTGAGCGACCTTCACGACAAATCCCATCAGTTCGAGCGCCGACTTGAGCATGGCCGCCGCGTCATGGTTGTCATCCACGACAATCACCCGTCGAGCTCTGGCTTCAGCGAGCCGCCCGGCCTCGAAAGACGGCAGCTCCGGTTTGAGGATCTCGACCACCGGTGATGCAAGCGGAAGTTCGATCGAGAACTCACTTCCCAGCCCGGGGCCATCGCTGCTGACCGAGACGATTCCTTCATGCAGCTCCACCAGATTCTTGACGATCGTCAAGCCAAGGCCGAGTCCGCCCGTCGCGCGGTCGGCGGGTTGCCGATGCTGGACGAACATATCGAACACGCGCGACAACATGTCCGGCGCAATGCCAACACCCTCATCGCGAACTCGGAGTCGAACGAGGTCCCCGTCCCGTTCGGCCGTCACCATCACCCGGGAACCGTCACCGCTGTACTTCGCGGCATTGGTCAGCAGGTTGGCGATGGCCTGGGAGATTCGATCGGGGTCCACGTTCACATCGAGCCCTTCGTGCGGGACGCGCACCTCCAGATGCTGGTTGTGCTGCTCGAAAAGAGGACTGGCCGTCTCGATGGCCCTGGAGACGAGCGTCACCAGCTGTGTACGCCGTTTCTCGAGTCGAATCTTCCCTCGCGCAAAACGTGAGACATCGAGAAGATCGTCCACGAGCCTGGCCACGTGCGCGACCTGCCGCTCGATGATGTTCTGCTCCCGCGAATCCCCCCCTCGCATGCGCATCAACTCCAGAGCAGTGACGATAGGAGCCAGCGGGTTGCGCAGCTCGTGCCCGAGCATGGCCAGGAATTCGTCCTTGGCCCGATTTGCCGACTCGGCCGTCCGTCGGGCGGCGCTGACGGCGTCGCGCGCCAGCACCTTGTCGGTCACGTCATAGAAGAACTGGACGGTGCCGTCGACGCGACCGTCGTTTCCGCGCGTGGCCTGGCACGTCCAATCGAAGTAACGATTGGCAATCGTCAGCTCGGGTTGATGAGCTCTCTCGCCCGTTGCAAAGACGGCATCGATTACCTTGACCAGCGGGGTTCCGGCGAGCGTTGGATCGACATCGAGAAGCCGCCGATTCAGCAGCTCGACATTCGACAGACCCGACACATCGCGATAGCGGCTGTTTGCAAAAACGACGCGATGCGAGGCTCCTTCAAGCACGACGATGGCGGCCGGTGATTGTTGGAACAGCGCATAGAGTCGCTGACGTTCGCGCTCGAGCGCACGTCGGAGGCGACCGGCCTCGAGCTGTGCGGCAACGCGTGCCTCGAGCTCGCGGCCCGAGAACGGTTTGATCATGTACTCGTCGGCGCCAGCCTGAAG
>DATBJG010000375.1:0-12615 GCA_036556585.1 Vicinamibacterales bacterium | reverse complement strand
ACGTGGGGTTGCTCGACAACGCGCGGCAGGAGTTCACGCGAGCGACGGAGCTCGTACCTGAGGAGCCTGCAGCCTGGGCCAATCTGAGCCTTGCGCAGGTTCGGCTCGGTGAGTTCGACAATGCCCTCAAGTCGGCAGCCCGCGCCGCAGAACTCGCACCAGGCAATAGCGACATCGAACTCCTTCAGGGTCGCATGGAAGTCACTCGCGGCCGCATGAACGAGGGCATCGCTCATCTCAGGCGCGCCATCGATCTGGATCCAGACAACCTTCGATCACGGTTTGCGCTGGCTCAGGAGATCGAGCGGGCTGGCGTCGAGAACGCGGATGCTCTTGCACAAGAGCAGCTCAACGAGCTGTTGCGGCTGCGTCCGGAGAATCTGGCGGTCTTGCTCGAGCGCGCGCGCCTTGCTGCCAAACAAAGCAACGTGCAGCTCTTGCGGGAGTCGGTCGAACAACTCAAAAAGTTCTCAGTCAATTGGCCTGCATTGGCTGTGGAGCAGTACCAGACTCTGGAGGCCGCAGTCGCGGCACAGAATCCCACGGAGGCAGCACGAGCTGTCGCATTTCTCCGCAACGTGCTGGCGCCGGTTCCCTCGTTCCGCGAAAGCCTGACGGAGGTCAGGACGCCCGTCGAGCT
The DNA here is from genome assembly GCA_036556585.1 of Vicinamibacterales bacterium. Classification (GTDB taxonomy): domain Bacteria; phylum Acidobacteriota; class Vicinamibacteria; order Vicinamibacterales; family JAMQPK01; genus DATBJG01. Next base: position 11,975 of record DATBJG010000375.1, on the reverse strand, counting down.
CATTGCCGAACCTTTCAGGAACTTTCTGAGGCTGCCGCATCCGAACGCCATGCCCTCTCCTCCGGACGAGGCACTGACGTTTTCCAACGAGCCACTGGGACCTGATACCGCTGCCCCCTGGCGCGGTTTAGTCGCAGTAACCCTTGACGGTCAAGACGTTCCAGCTGTTTTTGCAGTCAACGATCGCGAACTTCAGCGGCTCGATGCCGTGGGAACGCCTCTCGTCTTCAGTTCGCAGACAGCCACCGACTCGCGCGCGCCTCTACTCGCGGCCCTCGACTGGAACCATGACTTCCGCATGGATCTTGCGGTCGCCGGACCCCGTGGGGTCCGACTGTTCACACAGGCAGAAGATGGCAGCTTCGCCGATGCCACACCACGAACCGAGCAAACCCCTGCGTTGACGGCGGACTGTTTCGGCGTCTGGACCGCCGATTTGGAAATGGATGGCGATCTTGATCTCGTGGTGGGAGTTAATAACGCAGCACCGATCGTGTTGAGAAACAACGGTGATGGCACGTGGCGCCAGCTGGAGATGTTCGCGGGTGTGACCGACCTCCGAGCCTTTGCATGGGGTGATCTCGATCAGGACGGCGACCCGGACGCAGCGCTCGTCGATGGCCTCGGCAACCTGCGGCTGTTTGAAAATCGGCAGGCCGGTGACTTTCGGCCACTGTCGTTGCCTCCGAGCTCGCAGCAGGTCTCGAGCCTCACGATTGGGGACTCGGGCGACGATGGAATGCTCGACCTGCTGACGCTCGACACACGCGGTTCCATCCGGCGGGCGTCATTGGAGAACGATCGGTGGGTTCAGGAGGAGTTGGTCGCCTGGTCGGATTCCGGCACAAACCCGGCTGTGGGCGGCACCCGTCTTTTTCTGGCCGATGTCGACAACAACGGAGCCCTCGACTTGATCGCGTCGGGCCCCGGTCGTTCGAGAATCTGGCTGGGCGGCACTGAAAGTGGGTTCAGCCCACTGTCGACCATGCCAGAAGAAATCTTCAGCGTGGCCGATCTTGGAAACGATGGTCAGCTCGACCTCGTGGCGCTCAGTGGCGGCAAGAGTGTGCGCCTGACTGGTCGTGGCACGAAAGGGTACCACTGGCAGGTGATTCGGCCGCGCGCTCAGCCGACGGCCGGGGATCAGCGAATCAATACGTTTGGCGTGGGAGGGGAGATTCAGATTCGATCTGGTCTTCTTACCCAGAAGCAGATCTTGACCGGGCCTGTCGTTCATTTCGGTCTCGGCTCCCGCACGAGCATAGACGTCGCGCGTATTCTGTGGCCGAACGGCGTCGTTCAGGCCGAGTTCGATCCGAAGATCGACCAGGTGCTCGTGTCAGAGCAGCGGCTCAAAGGATCCTGCCCCTGGGTCTTCAGTTTTGACGGCTCGACCATGCGTTTTGTGACCGATTTCCTGTGGCGATCTCCGTTGGGTCTTCGCATCAACGCGCAAGACACGGCCGGCGTGACGCAGACCGAAGACTGGGTCAAGATCCGCGGCGACCAGCTGGCGCCGAAAGACGGCTACTACGACATTCGGATTACCGCCGAACTGTGGGAGACACACTTTGTGGACCATGTGTCGCTCATGGCGGTCGATCATCCGGATGACGTGGAGGTGTTCGTTGACGAGCGCTTTTCGAGTCAGGCACCTTTACTGGCCGTCCATGCGATGGAAACACCGCGAGCGGTTTCACGGGCATGGGACGAATCGGGCCGCGAGGTCACAGACCTGGTGGCGGCTCAGGACGGGCGCTACCTCGCCACATTTGCTCGTGGGCCGTACCAGGGCGTTGCGCAGGATCATTTCGTCGAGATCGATCTGGGGCCGCAGAGCTCAGGGAACCGACCGACATGGCTGCTGGCGCAGGGATGGATCTACCCGACAGACAGCAGCATCAACGTCGCGATTGGCCAGGGTCGGCTTGCCAGGCCCCGGGGCTTGTCGCTCGAAGCACAGGACGACAACGGTCGGTGGGTTGTGGTGGCTCCGGATCTTGGATTTCCCGCAGGCAAGAGCAAGACGATTCTGATCGACCTTCGCCAGGTTGCGCGCGTGGGTCTCGGGCACGCGCGCCGATTGCGGCTGCGGACGAACCTGGAAATCTACTGGGACTGGCTGGCCGTTGCGGGCAACTCGACGCGGGGGACCGTCAAGTCGGTGCGACTTCTCAGCGCCAAAGCCGATTTGCGATATCGAGGATACTCGCGAACAAACATTGAAAGGCGTGACGCGCCAGAAATCCCCGAGTATGGCGCCCTGGCAAATGTCGGCCAGCGGTGGCGCGATCTTGTTGGCTACTACACGCGCTTTGGCGATGTTCGCGAACTGATGGCCCATGTCGACGATCGGTATGTGATCATGAACGCCGGCGACGAGCTGCGGCTTCTGTTCCCGATGCTGCCGCCGCCGGCCGCCGGCTGGAAGCGTGATTTCGTGCTCATCGGTGATGGATGGGTGAAGGACGGCGACTTCAATACGACCTCTTCGAAAACTGTCGGGCCACTCCCGCAGCATTCGCGTCCGGACTATGAGGCGTCCTCGACAGCGGTATTCGAGGATGATCCCATCTATCGTCATCACTCAGGCGATTGGCAGACGTTCCATACGCGGTATGTCACGCCGGATCGATTCCTGAGCGGATTGAAACATGAGTGAGTCGAACCCCGAACCCCGAACCCCGAATCCCGTGCCCCGAACCCCGAATCCCGAGCTCGTGCGGCAGCGAGCGTACTGGGCACTGTGGGCCCTCGTGCTCGTCGTGTCGCTGGCAGCCGTGCCGATGTTGAATCGCTCGGCCGCCGGTCGCGCGGAGCAATCGGCGCAACTCGAGGCGACCGCCCGATATGGCTTCAGGCTCGAAGAAGTCGCCCGTCGGATTGGCGTGGATTTCGTCCACCAGGGACCGACCTTCGACCGGCGGCTGGATCACATCATGCCGCAGGTGGCTTCAACCGGCGCCGCGGTTGCCGTGGGGGATTTCAATCGCGACGGGTGGCAGGATTTCTATGTCACCAACAGCGGGGAGGGCAGTGCGAATCGCCTTTACCGCAACAACGGAGACGGCACGTTCACCGACGTTGCGGCCGAGATGGGCGTTGCCGACGTCAATCGAGCGGGGACCGGCGTCTCGATGGGTGCGTTATGGGGCGACTACGACAACGACGGGTTCGAAGACCTCTTCCTCTACAAGATGGGGCGCCCGGAGCTATTTCACAACGAGCAAGGACGCACATTTGTCCCCGTTGGGGAGCGGGCAGGACTGCCGCAGTGGGTCAATGCGAACAGCGCCGTCTGGCTCGACTACGACCGTGATGGATGGCTCGACCTCTTTCTTGCTGGTTACTGGTCGGAGACCGTGGACCTCTGGCGCCTGGAAACCACGCGCATCATGCCAGAGAGCTTCGAGTACGCAGAAAACGGCGGCCGAAAGTACATGTTCCACAATCGCGGTAACGGAACGTTCGAAGAGACGTCCGCTACGTTGGGAATCACTTCCCGGCGGTGGACGCTTGCCGTTGCCGCGGCGGATTTGTCCGGTACGGGGTATCCCGATCTGTTTCTCTCGAACGATTATGGAGTGTCGGAACTTTTCGCCAACCGTGGTGGAAAGCAGTTTGTCGATATTGGCCGCGAGACCGGTGTGGGCCGCACTCCCAAGAGCGGCATGAACGCAGCGTTCGGCGATATCTTCAATGATGGCCGACTCTCCATCTACAAGACCAATATCTCTGAGCCGGGTGTGTTGGTCCAGGCGAACGACTTGTGGGTGCCCAAGCGGGATAGTGGCGGCGAGGGTGTGGAATACGAGAATCTCGCGTCGAGCCTGGGAATCGACCTCGGCGGATGGAGTTGGGGAGCGCAATTCGGCGACCTGAACAACGACGGCACCCTCGATCTCTATCTCGTCAACGGGTACGTGTCGGCTGGAGAACGAACGAGTTATTGGTACGATTTCTCCGTGATTGCCGTGGGCCACAGCGCGATTATCGCGGATGCAGAAAACTGGCCCCCAATGAAAGGACGAAGCCTTTCCGGCTATCAACAGAAACGCGTCTGGATCAATGACGGTCTGGGGCGCTTCACGGAAGTGGCCCAACTGGTTGGTGTCACCGATCTCTTCGACGGTCGCGCGGTTGCGCTGGCCGATCTCTCAAATCGGGGAGTGCTCGACGTGATTGTCGCCAACCAACGAGGTCCGCTTCTTGTGTACACGAACACCGTGCAGCCCGGCCGGCACTGGATCGACCTCGAGTTGGAAGGGTCGCTCAGCAACCGGAGCGCAATTGGCGCGCGGGTCGAGCTTCAATGGAACGGTCGAACGCAGGTGCAGGAGGTAAGCGGAGGCAGCGGATTCAGCGCGCAAAACCAGCGGCGCCTCCATTTCGGCCTGGGCTCCTCGACACAGGTGGATCGAATTGCGATTCGCTGGCCGTCCGGTCATCGCCAGACCATCGAACGGCCGCAGATTGACACGCGTCACCGGGTCAAGGAGCCGGGCGAGGATTCTCCTGTCAACCGCGAGGTTAAGCGTTGAGAAAAGATGCCAAGTAGTACCGTTATCTCTCAGGCTGAACAGGTCGGAACGACCCGACGATCGCTGGTCACGCTCGAGAACCGCTATCTTGCGCCGGCATTCATCACCTGCATTCTGCTTGCGGGGCACCTGTCGTTCGGCATTCTCGAAAGCTACGAGCGTACGGCGCTGGCCATTGTCGTGGCCATCGGCGCCGAGCTCGTCATGGCACGGCTGACGTACAGAAAATGGCCACATCCGGCCAGCGCGTACATCACGGGCATCAGCGTTGGCATTCTTGTGCGTTCGCCGTTCTACTGGCCCTACGTCCTGACGAGCCTGATCTCGATCGTGAGCAAATACGTGCTGCGGCTCAAGGGCCGCCATCTCTGGAACCCCTCAAACTTTGGCGTGAGCGCTGTTCTGTTTCTCGCGCCGGCGTCAGCTTCGCTGCTGAGCATCCAGTGGGGCAACACGTTGTGGCCGATGATGATCATCTGGGTGCTCGGGACGGTCATCGTGTGGCGAGTTGGACGGCTGCACATCAGCGCGACGTACGTGGGCTCGTTCCTTCTGTTTTCGTTCGTGCGAAGCGCCATTACCGGTAATCCCTGGCTGGCCAGCGTCGCGCCCATTACCGGTCCCATGTACCAGCTCTTCATCTTCTTCATGGTGACCGATCCGAAAACCACGGTTCGGCCTCGTTGGGGACAGGCGGTCGTCGTATTTTTCGTGGCGTTCGTCGAGATGCTGCTTCGGCTGGCCGAGGTAGTGTATGCGCCGTTCTACGCGTTGTTCATGGTGGGACCCGCGGCAATGGTGATTGAGAACTGGCTCGAGAACAGTCGTCAGTCGACAGTCGACAGTCGACAGTCGGTCGTCAGTCAACAGTCGATGGCGCAGTAGCGGCGGGTCTTTAGACCCGCCGTGCTGCCGAAATGTCGAAGCCGCATCGCTCGAGCAGGTGCTGGATCTCGTCAAAGGTTGCCTCGAGCTTCGATGCGTTTCTGAGCAAGTCTTCCGCCAGCACTGGATACCAGTCCCGACGGCTGCGATCCAACAGGCCCGCCGTATCAAAGGGCTCAATCAGACGATCGATGCGATCGGTGAGCGTGTCATGCGCGGCTCCTTGCGGCCTGCTGGCTGCCAACTCTGCACAGGCGCGTAGCTCCCGACCAAATCGAGGGTGTGCGTTCAGCAAGAAACCTGGCGCGAGGGAGGGACGCGCCAGCCGTCGAGCGGCTTCGCTATAGCTGGCCGCCGCAAAGTAGAGGAGCGAAAGTCGCTTGAAGAGCGGGACATCCGCCATTGTGGCGTAAAGTGCAGCCACCAGTTGCTCGGTGATCTCCAGTTCCTCCCGCGTGACCTCAGCGTAGGCCCGCAAAGCGGTGTCCCGTTCGGGTCCTTCTTTGGTGCATTCGAGCAGTTCGAGCAGTCGTGCGATGCCAAGCAATGTGAGCGGAAAGCCGGTGGACAACAGCGGATCGATGACGCCGGCAGCCGACGGAAGAAGTGCCCACCTGCTGCCGGTTACCTGTGAACTTCGATACGCGAGCCGGGAACTATGAACGAATGGACATACCGGCGTCGCCCGAATGAACTGTTGGCGAACAGACGGAAGTCGGGTGAGCAGTCGATCCCATGCGGCGGCGCCCTTATCGGCTTCGATGTCGGCTGCGACAGGATCGGTGAGGGCCGCACCCGCGCTGGTGATCCCGTTGTTGAATCGAAGGATCCAGATCCAGCCACCTGGAAATACGTGATGAACGGCCGCGTCATCGGGCGGATATGGGGGCAGGCCGTCGGCCGGCACCAGGTCGTCCCATCGGTCGACGCCTCTAAAGTGCGTGTACAACCCTTGGGTTGGCGGTAACCAGCGCAGCGCCACGTCCTCAAAGCCAAGCGCTCTGTGAAGAAAACCGCGAGGTCCGCTTGCGTCAATGACGAATTCCGCGGCAATGCGCACCGATCCTCCCGCTCGCGACCCTTCCAGCACCGCACGCGTGCCTTCATCCTGGAATCGTTCGAGCCTCGTGTTGTCGAGAAAGATTGCTCCTTCGCGTTCGGCCTCCTTCACGAGCGCGTGATCGAACTCGGGCCTGTACCAGTGGGTGTCCCCGATTCTGTCGTGCGGGCTTGCCGCCACCATCAGCTGTCGCTCATGGTTCTGGTTGTCCGCAAACACTTCGCCAGGTCGATGGAAAAGGAACGTAAACCCCCGCTTGAGACCGACGGCAACGTCTGGTCGCGCGTGCTGCCACGTTCCCCATTTCGAAAACGGACGGATGCGAGGCAGGTCGTAGCAATCGGCCAGCTCCTCGAGCAGGAGATTGGCGAGCGGGGTCGAGGATTCGCCGATGACGAAGCGAGGATGTCGATGACGCTCGACGAGGGCAACACGACGCCCGCGCTTTCGCAACGCCATGGCGGCAAGCGAGCCTGCGAAACCAGAACCGACGATTGCGACATCGACATCAATCGTCATCATTGGTCACGTCAATAGTCTTCGGTTATCAATCATCGTCATCACAATGCGTACATCGAATCTCGGGCACCACCTGCTGCTGGAGGTTCATCGTGTGCAGCCTGTCGCGTCGTTGTTGAAAGCAGCGACCGCAATGAGAAAATCGTTCGAGATCCCACAAATCGACAAAGATGCGACCGCGGCTGGCCACGTGTCGATGTGCGGATTCGACGCTCCGTTCCACGTCGGACAGTCGCGGCATGTGGAACAGTCCCTTTACAGCCAATGCCTCGAGCGTTCCGTTCCCAGTGCGTGTGGGGATCAGCGAGATGACGGTTGCGCCGCACGAGAATGCGACGTCAATCGATCGATTGAGCCATTCACCCTGTTCCTCCAACGGCACGAACGGTGGAGCGATCAAAAGAAAGACCCGCAGTGGGATGTCGCGCTCCCTGAGCCGGTGTGCCGCCAATCTGAAATCGTCAACCGTCATCCGTTTGTGCAATTGATCGAGCGCCGCGGGATGCGCCGTCTCCAGACCCATTGCCACTTCGAGCCGACCCGGCGATCCAGCGCCATGATGATGTCGCTCGAGTGCTTCGAGCAGTCGATCGACGCGAGGCCCCACCAGCGCCGGATGTGATTCGACGATGATGTGTGTCAGTCCCGAAAGCTCACTCGCTATCTGGTCGTAGTCACTTTCGGGCACCGCTCGCGGATCGAAGAAGCTGCCAGCGTTGTAGAGCTTGAGCCGGGTGACCGGGTCTCGTTCTCGTGCCAGCTCCTTGCGTGCTGCAGCCAGTTGCGCGGGTATCGCGCCACGCGGTGTGTCGCCGACCGTGGTATGAAGCCACAGGTCGCACATGGCGCAACGCCACGGGCATTCCCGACCGGTGAGAAACACCGTGGCCATTCGCGCGCTCCGACCTTCAGCCGTCGCCTCGTCTTCGACGATAAGCCCTTGATAGCGCCAGTGATCGTGCGCTGGTCGCACACCACGTCGGTCCAGGATGTAGCGATCGCGGTCGCCAGCGGCGGCGGGGTAGGTGTCGAGCATAGTGCGTTTATACGATTGACCCGTTCGAGGCGGCTCGTCCTATACTGAACCGACGGTTTGGCGCTATTTGTTGAGAGGACTCGACATATTTATGTTGGCGTCTCATGCCGAAGCATATCGTCCAGGTCAGCCGCTGACGTGGGTTGAACGGCTCAACGGACCCCGTCACGAGTTTGCGCTTCGAACCTTCACGGTTATCGTCCTGGCGCACTGGGGCGAACATCTGCTGCAGGCATTTCAGATTTATGCACTCGGCTGGCCTGTTCCTGAAGCGCGCGGTATGCTCGGCCACTTTTTCCCCTGGCTGGTCTCATCAGAGCTCCTGCACTATGGATATGCGCTGGTGATGCTCGTAGGCCTGTGGATTCTTCGCCCCGGGTTTACAGGAGAGAAAGACCGGCGCTGGTGGACGATCGCGCTTGCCATCCAGTTCTTCCATCACATTGAGCACTTGCTTCTGCAATCACAAGCCATACTCGGGTATAACCTGCTCGGGCAACCTGTCCCGACCAGCATTGTGCAACTGTGGGTCCCTCGCGTCGAATTGCACCTGTTCTACAACACTATTGTGTTCATTCCAATGGTGATTGCGATGTATTACCACATGTTCCCCTCCGACCCCGAAGTGTCGGGGCAGCATTGCACGTGCGCGTGGAACAGCCGCGTGATCGCAACCTCTTAGCAGGGCTGAAGGCTCAAGGCTCAAGTCTCAACGCCAGGGGTCTCGGTGGAGTTTCAAGGTTTGAGACTTGACACTTCAGCCTTGAAACTTCTCATCGTTCTCGCCTTTTGCGCAGTGTGTGGGTGTGGTCGCGGTGAACGGATTGCTGCTGACCCGATTGAACCGCACGTCACGCTGACCCCTCGAGAGTTGGCCGCGGGTGTCGCGACGGTCGCGACGCTCAGACTGCAAGATTCATCTCGACGTCCGTTGAGTGGCGCGGAGCTTCAGGTACAGGCCTTCATGTCTCACCCGGGGATGGCGCCACTCATCGTGACCGCTGTGGAAAAGGGCGATGGTGTCTACGAGGCGCGCCTGCAGTTGACGATGGCCGGCGACTGGATCCTGCGAGTGACGGGCCAACTGCCCGACGGTCGGATGATCGACTCGAGTTTCAAGGCTCAGGTCTCAAGTCTCAAACCGAATGTGGAGTGACGCCGTTGAGACTTGAGACTGCAGCCGTGAGACCGGTCGATGTCCTGCGGTGGCCAGTCGTCGGGAGGTGGCTGCGCTGGAAGCATGCCCGGACGTCGATCCAGGTGGTTCTCCTGATTCTGGCGACGGTTGTGGTTCTGCACGGGCTGTTCGGGCCGGATATCGCCCCCGCCAACCTCGCGACGGTCCTGACCTGGGTGCACTATCGAGGGCTGCTCGTCGTGGCGCTGCTTGCCGCCGGAAATTTCTTTTGTACCGGTTGTCCGTTTGTGCTCGTGCGGGATCTGGGACGGCGTGTCCGGCCCCCCACGCGTCGATGGCCGCGGTTCCTCCGCACCAAGTGGATAGCCGTCTTCCTCTTTGTGGCGGTGCTCTTCGCGTACGAGTACTTCGACCTCTGGGCACTGCCACCTGCAACGGCATACCTGGTGTTGGCGTACTTTGGCGCGGCGTTTGCGATCGATCTGATCTTCACGGGCGCCAGCTTCTGCAAGTATCTTTGCCCGATTGGTCAATTCAACTTCGCGGCGTCGGTCGTATCGCCGCTCGAATTGCGCGTCCGTGAACCCGACACCTGCCGCACTTGCCAGTCTCACGACTGCATCAGAGGGCGACGCCAGCCTGCAGCACCCGCAGTCGTGACGCAACGCGGGTGCGAGCTGGGACTTTTTCTTCCAACAAAAATTGGCAACCTGGACTGCACGTTCTGTATGGACTGCGTCCAGGCATGTCCCCACGACAACATCGGGCTGATGTGGCGACCGCCTGCCGCCGAGCTGGCTGAACTTCAACGGCGGTCTGGGATCGGACGCCTCGTACGGCGAAAAGATCTCGCGGCCCTGGCCGTCGTGTTTACCTTCGCAGCATTATTGAATGCGTTTGCCATGACCGCCCCAGCTCACGGCGTCCAGGCCTGGCTGACGGAAGTAACGGGGGGCACGTCGGAAGCAATGTCGCTCGCGCTGTTGTTTGTCATTGCTCTGGGCGTGATGCCGCTCACGTTCATCGGCACAGCGGCGGCTTTGACGTCGCGCATTGCTCGTCACTCCGCCGGTTCGGTTTCGCAGGTGGCCCTGCGGTATTCCTACGCGCTTATTCCAGTCGGGGTAGGTGTGTGGGCGGCGCACTATGGATTCCATTTGCTCACGGGCGCGCTGACGGTGATTCCCGTCATCCAGAACGCCGCCATCGACATGTTCAGCCGGCCGCTCCTCGGCAATCCCCTCTGGCAGTGGACCGGGATGCGACCAGGCGCCGTTTTTCCCATCCAGGTCGGCCTCATCCTTCTGGGAGCGATGGGCTCGCTCGCCGTGGCATATCGCATCTCTGAGTCCGATCAACCCACTCGACCTGGCCTTTCAACTCTTCCCTGGGCTGTCGTCACCATCGTGCTGGCGACGATTGCCGTGTGGACGCTGTCACAGCCGATGGACATGCGAGGGGTCGGCCTAGCAGGATGAGGGGCGCCAGCGCTGCGGCCATCGCGTGCCTGATGGTAGTCGGGGACCTCGTGGCCCACAGCGGCCCCCCGTTTCCTGTCGTGTCGAACCGCATGGCAGGTCAGTACGTCGTGGCCATCTGGACGGATCCGGATGCGACAGATGACGGTTCGGCGGCGGGGCAGTTCTGGGTTGTCTTGCAACCAATCCGAACGGGCACCGAGCTTCCACCCGACACCCGTGTGAATGTCGAGGTCTGGCCACTCGATCGGGCGGGCGCGGTCCACAGGGAGACCGCCGCTCCGGTCGGCCAGTCGGTGGCGCGTCAGTTTGCAGCGCTCGTGATGGATCACGAGGGGCGATTCGGCGTTCGAGCGTTGATCGATGGACCGCTGGGTTCGGCCAATGTCGAGACCGAGGTAAATGCGACGTACGATCTTCGGCCGCAGCCGATCCTGCTCGTGGTCTACGTGGTTCCGTTTCTGATGGTGGGGTTCCTCTGGGTCAAGCTGCTGATGCGACGCCGTAAAAAGGGGTCTCCCGACCCCTTTTTGCCTTTTTACGGATAGAGGCTGTAAAACGCGCTCCGATAACCGTTCTCATCCTGGCCTAGACGGGAACGAAGCACTTCGGTCGGCATGGCGCCATGTTGAAACCGGCGCTTTGGAAAAACCGGCATGTCGAAGCCGGTCACCTCTGCGATGCCCCGCCGCACGATCTCACCCTTTAGCGCATACAAGGTTGGCACGTCGTATTTCGTGAGGCTCGCGAACGGGATGCCTTCGGCCACTTCAATGACGGCGGGACGGGTGTAGGGGCTGAACCCGGCAAAGCCGTACTGACGCGCAGGTGCGTACGTCCGGACGTAGCTGCGACTGAGACCTCCGCTGTATGTCAGCGAATGCTTGATTCGCCCAACACCCCAGCCTTCCTGATAGAGCATCACGTTGTCGACGACGCTGCGAATCGTGACTTCTGCACCTTCTTCCAGCGGATAGTCCTTGAGGTTCTCGTCACCACCATCACCGTCCGCGAGATAGCGCCAGTCGGGGTACCGGTCTCGAATTCCGCGGCAGAGCCGCAGGCCCATTGCCGCACATTCGACGTCGAGCGGTTTGTAGTCTTCAAGCACTCGAATGGTTTCGTCGAGATCGAGATCCTCCGGCCGGGCCTCGATCTCCTCCAGAAACAGCGACAAGTCAAGAGCCGCGAGGAAAGCTCGGGCCTGTTCGACATCCGGGCCATTGCCAAAGTTCAAGACGAACGCTTTCAACCGGGCGGGTGAGAGGCCAAGTTGCAGCATCACGTGGTAAACAACGAGGAACACGGATCCACTGTC
>DATBJG010000374.1:0-45769 GCA_036556585.1 Vicinamibacterales bacterium | reverse complement strand
CTTTGTGAAATGGATCACTGGCGAGAACCCAGATCTGCGCGTCGAGTTTAAGCGGTTCATCGCTGAGAGCGATCTGGTGGCCGTTCACAGCCACTTGATTCCGGCGAAGGGTGCACGCGGCACGGCGGTGATCGACATTTTCCGGTTGGAGAATGGCAAGGTCGTCGAGCATTGGGACGTGGTGCAGGAGGTTCCAGAACAAGCGGCGAATCAGAACACGATGTTCTGACCTGCGTCGTCAGTCCTTTGAATCCTTCGTGTCAAGGTATAGCGAGGCGGTCGCCGCAGACGGATGGCCAGGGGCCGACACCACGATGCAACTGGACTAGATTTCCGGCGAGGGTTATGTTTTGCGCGGCCGGTTCAATTCGCCGAAGACGGCAGCGCCTCAGAAGCCGGCCATGACAGGTTTAGGGAGGTCTTATGCGTCAGATCAGCGCGGTGATGCTGCTCGGAGCAGCGATCGGGATTATGGCACCGCTCGGCGCTGCGGGAAGCGCGGAACCCATTCAGGCTCAGAATCAGGCGCCGCCGCCCGAAGGGTTCCGCATCATCGGCAACATTTATTGGGTGGGCGGCGAGTATGGCTCTTATCTGATCACGACTCCACAGGGCCACATACTCCACGACACCGGCACCAACGAGATGCACGATGTCATCGTGTCGAACGTCAAGAAACTGGGGTTCGACGTCAAGGACATCAAACTGATCATATCGAGCCATGCGCATTTTGATCACGTCCAGGGACATGCGGCGATGAAAAAATTGACCGGAGCGCAGGTCATCGCGCTCGGCGGTGATGCCGCGGCGCTTGAAGCCGGTCAGGACAACTCCGCTGGGGGATTCCGCGGCTTGGTGGCGGTCCAGGTCGATCGCGTAATCAAGGACGGGGATACGATTTCTTTGGGCGGCGTGACCTTGCGCGCCCTCTGGGTGCCGGGGCATACGCAGGGAGCCACCGTGTGGATAACCACTGTCTCAGAAGGCGAGAAGAACTATTCGGTCGCATTCCGCGGCGGTGAAACTCCTAACGCGGGGGTTCAACTCATCGGCAATCCCAGACACCCCAAGGTTATCGAAGATACCAAGATGACGCTACAAAGGATGAAGACGCTCCAGCCTCCAGACCTCTTCCTTCACAATCACCGGCAGAACCTCGGCCGTCGGTTGAACCCCGCGGTCCCCGTCAATCCGCTCTGCGTCACGTGCATGGACGCCGAGGCGTTCACGGCGATGGTGGCGAATGCCGAAAAGTCATTCGCAGAGAGAGTCCGCGAGGCAGAGGCGCAACAGAAAAAATAGGTGTTCAAAGACCACGTTCATCGTTCTTATCGTCCTCGACGGCACCTGGAATAATCGCGACGATTCCACAAACGTGCGAGAGGGAATTCATCCGGCGAACGCGAATCGCCCTTTGACCTGACCTTGGGCGGGAACGCTGCTGGAGCAGCCACTGCTGTTCCCGGGCGTCCCACAGCGGACTTCTTTTCCTGCCTCGCACTGCCCGTCGGCATGGACTTCCGCCTCGCCGTCCGACTAGACTTCGAAAACGAAGCATCAAGACCCGCTTGACGTTTGCTCGCCGGGAGGAACGGGAATGTGTCAGTGGATGAGGGCGATTGCTGTGACTGTGGTGTGTTTGGTGGTTGGGGCGTCCCCTGGTGCCCAGTGGCCGTCGTATCCGACGCCGGGTGTTCCGCGGACTCCTGATGGCCAACCGATTCTTGATGCGCCCGCGCCGCGCACACCCGAGGGCAAACCGGATCTGTCCGGGATCTGGCGGCTCGGCTTCGGTGGGTTCGACGGCACGCGTCCCGGGGAGCCGACGGGTCCCGCGTTCTCCAAGGGTGCGGCAGTGTCGGGGTTCTTTGAGGTGGGTGGCCGTGGAAACCCGCTGCCGATTCAGCCCTGGGCGGCCGAGCTCAAGAAGAAGCGCATGGCGGACAACAGCAAAGACAATCCGGACGTCTATTGCCTGCCGATCGGGTTGATGCAGTACCACAACCACCCGCAGCCGCGCCAGATCGTGCAGACGAAGAACCTGATGCTCATTACGTACGAATCGAATTACGGCCTGCGCTACATCTACCTTGACGGCCGGCCGGCGCCAAACAACGATCCACAGCCCTGGTGGTTCGGCTATTCCCGCGGTTGGTGGGAGGGCGACACCCTGGTGGTCGAGACGACACACTTTCTGGGCGACGAGCGTGCCGGCTGGCTGGATGTCAACGGCAGTCCCTACACCGATGCGCTCAAGATGACCGAGCGGTTCCGCCGGCCGACGTTCGGCACCCTCGAAATCGACGTCACCATTGACGATCCCAAGGCCTACACCGCGCCCTTCACCGTTCGCGTGAACCACCGCATCCTTGTCGACCAGGAGATGATCGAGTTCATTTGTAACGAGAACGAAAAGTCCTCCCATCACATCGAACCGCCGGCCTGGATGAAGAAGTAGTCGGAGGTTCGTGGCCGACCCTGCCCTGACACCGCGGGCAGAGTAGCACCTGTTCACAACGGCTGACCGGTGTATCGATCTGTTTGGCGCCGGCGCACCACCCGGTTCCACCACATCAACGTGCCGGTCACGAACATAATGGCCGGCACCACCCCGACAACCGCCCAGACCGCCTGCAGCCACGGCCCCCAGACCGGATCGCGCCATCGGCCGAAGTGCAGGCGCGTCAGCCACGAGAGCGCGATGTCGCCGACACGTTCGCCGAACTCCAGATTGGGGTCCGAGTAGCGGTCGACGAGCGCGGAAAGCGGTTCCGGCATGCCGAGGTACCACCCGGATACTCCCCACATCAGCATGAACAGGAAGAGCCAGAAGCCGAACATGCTGTGAATATCCCAGACAATGCGGCGCCAGCTGCTCGTCAGGCTGATTCGCAGGCTCCGCGGCCAACGTGCGACTCCGGGCCACCAGACGACCAGCCCTGTGAGCACGACGAGCGTAAAGACCAGGCTGAACAACCCGTTCCACCACCCGCCGTGTGGTCGTTCGAGCAGCAGTTCATCGTGGAGTCGGACAAGCCACAGGACAAAGAACTGTCCCTGGGTCGTGCTGTCACCCAGGTCCTTCCCGGTGTAGGGATCGAACAGGCGGTCTTTGGTTTCTCCGGCGCGCTCGAGGACAACCGTCGCGGTGGGATCGGGTGGACGCCTCGGGCGACCGCCGGTCCGGCCTCTCTCCTCTGCGCGGTATCGCCCCTCGTGCACTGACTTGACGCTCCAATCCGGATAGGCGCGCGCCGCGGCCGCTCCAATCTGCTCGGCGGTCATGGGCGTGGCGCGATCGTTCAGCACGACCCGCGGTGTCGCGAAATACCGATCCAGTTCGATGCGATAGACGAGGACGCTGCCCGACAGGCTCAGAACTGCGACGTAGAGGCCGAGCGCCAGGCCGAGCCAGAGATGAATCTGGAAGAGAGCGCGGCGCAGCCAGACACGCTGGGGCTGCCGGAGCCATCGGGTGAGCATTTGCATGAACGATGTCGTTATACCCCAAGAAGAAGAAGAGCGCATGTCCTGCGGTGCGCCCGGGCATCAAGAATGCGTTGACTTAACCACGTAGGCACGAAGACGAAACGGATAAGCCACGAAGGCTCGATCAGCGCCAAGCGATCGGCAAGTGCCAGAAATAGGTTCCCACGTACGCAGAGCACACGCCGGTTGAGTTCGAGCCGATAACCGACCTGAAGGACGGTTCGAACCATGAAGATCGCGCTGGCTGGCGTCGCGCTCCTCTCCGTCGTTCTGGTCGTTGCCGCATGTGGCACTGCGAAAGACCAGCGCGTCACCAAAGAGAACAAAGAGACGATCTTTCAGCAGATAAAAGATTCGAACGATTTGACGGTCGAAGAGATTGAATTACTTCAGGCGTTCGCAATACGCCAAGGCCTGGGAAGCGCCCGGTCTGGAAAGGTCCTTGAACTGCCGGTCGGTATGACGATTGGCGAGATGATTGATGACCAGCTCGAGTGGACCGAGGACGCGAAAAAGTACCAGGCGAGAGAGAAGCTGCGTATTGCCAACGCGCGCGCCGAAGAAGAAGCCCAGCAGGTCGCATTGCGCGAGATGTTGATAGTGAAGGTCTTCGACAAGGACTTTCACGTTGCGAACCACCAGGACTACGTCACTATCCGCGTCCAGTATGAAAACAGGTCGGGAAAAAGCATAAGCAGCTTCAAGGGGATATTGCAGTTCAACGACCTGTTCGGTGAGGAGATTGCTCCATTCACGATCTCTGAAGACGAACCGCTCAGGATGGGAGAAACGAAACGCCAGGGCTGGACGCTGAAATACGATCATTTCACGGACAGACACGTCAAGTTCAGAAACACGGCGTTGGACAATCTGAAGGTCGTATGGAAGCCGCAAGTCATCGTGTTTGCCGATGGGACGTCACTGGAGGTGAAAAGCTCGTCCTGAGTCTGGCAGACCTAAAGGTGTGCGCTCCGTACCGAGGGTATGAACATGCCCTTCTGGAACCGGGAGCAACTTGGTCTGGAACCGCCAAGATTCATAGCCGTATCGCGAGGCGCGAACCGCGCTACTGACGGAGGAAATGGCCCTGCTCGACATGACCCCAGAAGGCCGTGGACAGTTCCTCACCAAGCTGGTCTACTGAGCAAGAGACCGGTCATTTTGCGTACTCCGTGTGTCGTAAGCGTGGCAGAACACACCGGCTGGGCGCACGTCGTCTGCGTGGCGGCGCGTGGTGCTTTGCCGACCGTCGTGGCGCGCCGACGGGTGGCGCTCATCGACCTGGGTTTGCCGACGCAGCCGTACGAACACGACTCGACCGCCATGAGAGAGGACGAGGCCAACGCGCTCATTGCGCAGGTGCGGCGCTCAATCGCCACCCGCACTTCTGACGCCTTGCAGCACGTCGTCACCGAACTGGCGCCGGCCTATACTGCCGTCGCCCTCGCGATCCGGAAGCCCCCCTTTGACAAACTTCCCCGAACAGTCGCTGCCGTATGGGAATCTCATCGTCTGCGATGCTCTGCGGATGGGATGATGTATCAATTGGCCTTCTGCCGCGCGGCACGGGCGCTCGAACTTGACGTGCACCTGTGTCGGCGTGGTGAGGAAACGTCACAGGCGGCACAGCAGCTTGGCGTGACGCCCGGCGAGATCCAGGAGTTCATCAGTCGGACCGGCCGCCCGCCCGGTCCGCCGTGGTCGGAGGAGCACCGGCGGGCGTACGCCGCGGGCATTGCAGTGCTGGCGGCACACGTGCGCCAGCGTCTCAGAATTCGGACGACCTGATGCGTAACGGTCCGGAAGTCGGACTATTTGGCTCGTCCCGTATAACCTTGCGCTATCGTCGGAATGGCGACGATCTGGTTTCGCGCGCCCGGTGTGCCCCAGCCGCCAAAAAAGACGATACCAAAGAGTGTCTTCTTGTCGCGGCCGCCGAATGCCACGCCATGAATCCCCTGCGGTCCGGGAATGGTTCCGAGAAAATCCCCGTTCGGTGCGAACACATCTGCTGACGCTCCCGTGGCCACGTACAACCGACCTTGCACATCGACAGCTGAGCCGTCGCCCGCCTGACCACCTCGCAACTTGCCGAACTCGCGCTGGCGGGTCAGCGACCCGTCGGCCTGTACATCGAACGCCATCACGACCGCACCGTTCGTCACGTAGAGCGTCTTCTCGTCCGGGCTCAGCACGATGCCGTTGGCGAGCGACATTCCTTCTCCGTACTGCGAGACCTCACCCTGTGGGTTGGCGTAGAAAAGCCCACCCAGCGTGCCTAAAGTCACCGTCAGATAGACGCCGCCACGGCTGTCGGCCGCGAGGTCGTTGAGGACCCCACCAATGCACTCGAACGGCATGCCACGGAAGGAGCTCGCAAACACCCTCCGCTTGGGCTCGAGCTGCAGGATGCCGGCGTTCAACCCCCGCGAAGCAAGGAATAGTGCTCCATTCTTGCTTCGCGAAAGCGCGCCGCCGGTGTTCGTATCGTTGTGGATGACGGTGGCGAGGCCAGTGGCAGGATCGAGTTTCATGACGTTGCTGGCGTCGTTGTTTGCAAAAAGCAGCGTGCCGTCGTCCCCCGCAATGGGGCCGTCGGCGTTATTCCCCTCCCACGACCAGACGACCTTCCAGGTCTGTCCCGCGGCAAGCACGCCAGGAATTTCGGCGGGACGAGGCAGCGAGGGAGCAGGCGGCGGTGACGGATCGACTGCTGGCCCCCCTCCGAACGAGAAAGGCTTAGGCGGCGTCTTGCACTTTGCAAGGACGGCCGCCTGTTTGGGATTTTGCCAGGACTGCAGACTGTTGCCGCGAGGAAACGAAGACGCAGGACCTTGAGCCGTGACGGCCGCGGCAGCGCAGCCCAGCAGCATGCCAAGAGCGATGGTTGATTTCATTGTCATCCCTTTTGAATCTGCCCAGACAGTGTGGCTGCATTCTATCGCGGAGCCGCCCGTGAGGCAGACCGGTACGAGCGCAG
The DNA here is from genome assembly GCA_036556585.1 of Vicinamibacterales bacterium. GTDB lineage: Bacteria > Acidobacteriota > Vicinamibacteria > Vicinamibacterales > JAMQPK01 > DATBJG01. The sequence continues at coordinate 39,300 of DATBJG010000374.1, read as the reverse complement.
GAACGTATCGGGCGACCGAATGAAGCGTGGGGACAGATTCCTGTCAGAAGACAGAAGATAGAAGACAGAATGTTGGACGTCCATGGCGTCGCGCATTGAAGACTACGCCTTGATAGGGGACTGCGAGACCGCGGCGCTGGTTGGGCGCGACGGCTCGATCGACTGGCTCAGTTTTCCACGGTTCGATTCCGCCGCGTGTTTCGCAGCGCTGCTGGGAACCCCTGAGCATGGTCGTTGGCTGCTGGCACCGGCCTCAGGCATTCAACGAATCGAACGTCGGTATCGTCCCGGAACGCTGGTGCTCGAGACGGAGTACCACACCGAATCCGGTTCGGTGAGACTCATCGACTTCATGCCTCTCCGCACCCAGGCGCCTGATCTGATTAGGATCGTCGAGGGAGTGCGCGGCCAAGTCCCCATGGCCATGGATCTCGGGATCAGGTTCGACTACGGATCGGTCGTCCCGTGGGTTCGAAGCTCAGAAGCGGGCATTCGGGCGACGGCGGGTCCGGAAACATTGTACTGCCGTACTCACGCCAAGCTTTCAGGTCATGGCCTTCGGACCGTCGCAAATTTCACCGTCACCGCCGGCGAGCGTGTGCCGTTTGAGCTGGCCTGGTCACCCACGCACCAGAACGAGCCTGATGCCAGCGACGCGGACCAGAGTCTTGAGGACACCGAACACTGGTGGAGGGCATGGTCAGAACGCTGCACGTTTCACGGCGAATGGCATGACGCAGTCGTCCGCTCCTTCATCACGCTCAAAGCGCTGACCTATGCGCCCACTGGCGGGATCGTTGCCGCTCCGACCACCTCTCTCCCCGAATACATCGGGGGCGTTCGGAATTGGGATTACCGCTACTGTTGGCTGCGCGATGCCACGTTCACGCTCTATTCACTCATGGTCGGCGGCTACACAGAGGAAGCGCGTGCGTGGCGCGAGTGGCTGGTGAACGCCGTAGCGGGTACACCCTCGACGTTACAAATCATGTACGGCCTTGCCGGCGAGCGACGTTTGACGGAATTCGAAATTCCATGGCTCCCAGGATACGAAGGGTCCTCTCCCGTCCGAATTGGCAACGCTGCCCACCAACAGCATCAACTCGACGTGTACGGCGAGGTGATGGATTCACTGCACCTGGCACGTCGCTCGGGACTGCCGCCGAGCGAGAACGCATGGCGGGTGCAACGTGGACTGATGGATTTTCTCGAAACCGATTGGCAAAAGCCCGACGAAGGCATCTGGGAAATCCGGGGTCCCCAACGCCAGTTCACGCATTCCAAAGTCATGGCCTGGGTCGCGCTGGATCGCGCCGTCAAGAGTGTCGAAGAATTCGCGCTGGAAGGTGATGCGCCGAAATGGCGGCGCCTCCGAACTCAGATTCACGAGGAGGTCTGCCGCGAGGGTTTCGATCCGGCCGTGAACTCTTTCGTTCAATACTACGGGTCGAAGGAGCCGGATGCGAGCTTGCTGATGCTGCCCCTGGTCGGCTTCCTGCCGGCGACCGATCCAAGGATGTTGGGAACGGTGGAGTTCATCCAGCGACGACTCGCTCGCAACGGTTTCATTGACCGCTATGTCCCGGCGCCCCTCGTGGACGGATTGCCGGCGGGAGAAGGAGCGTTCCTGCTCTGCACGTTCTGGCTGGCAGACAATCTCGCGCTTCAGGGTCGATATCGCGAGGCGAAGGACATTTTCGAACGGCTGCTCGATTTGCGCAACGACGTCGGACTGCTGTCTGAGCAATACGATCCAGGCGCGCGTCGCCTGGTTGGAAATTTTCCCCAGGCATTCTCGCATGTTGGCTTGATCAACACGGCGCGCAACCTGTCAAGGCGGGGTGGCCCCGCCGAGGATCGACCACATCCAACGGGTGCGCACACAGGGTGAACGTCTTCTAACTTCTGACAGGTCACAACATTTATGGCTACCATCGAAAAATTCTCCGCTCCGGGCGTCTTCGATCCGGCCACCTACAGCCAGGGGATCAAGGTCACTCAGGCTCAGACCATTTTGTTTCTGTCCGGGCAGGTGGCCTACACCACGGACGGCGGGGTTGCATGTCGCGGTGATTTCAAAGGGCAGGCGCGCGGAGCCTTCGAAGCCATCAAAGCGCTGGTCGAGTCGCAAGGTGGAACGATGGCCAACATCGTCAAGCTCACCACGTACGTGACCGATATGCGCTACCGCGTGGACCTTGTTCCGTTGCGAGAGGAATTTCTCGGCAAGAAGGGCCCCGCATCGACGCTCGTGGAGATCCCGGCGCTCGCGCATCCGGATTGGATGATTGAAATCGAGGCGATTGCGGTGGTCTAACCGGGCGCACCCGAGCGGGCGCTATACTGACGGCGCGTTCGAGAGAGGAGCCGCCATGAAAAGTTTTGTGTCTGTTGTCATTGTTGCCGTGCTGGCAACCGGGTGCGCCACGGCACCCCCCGAGATGCAGGTGGTGCGCGATGCGGCGGAGGCGCTCGGAGGCGCGGACCGAATCCAGGCAGTCAAGACGCTCGTGATCGAAGGAGAAGGATCAGCCCCCAACGTGGGCCAGAACCGACTGCCCGATGATGAACTGCCCGTCTGGAAGGTCACCGACTACCACCGCATGATCGATCTCGCGAACAATCGCGCACGCATCAAGCAGGTGCGCACGGCACAGTTCCTCTTTGCCAACGACAACGTGCAGCGGCAGGAAGTCGGGCTCGATGGCGATGTCGCCTTCGGTGTGGCGCCTGACGGCCGTGCCGTGCGGGCTGGCGAACAAGTTGCCCGCGATCGGCGTGTGGAGTTGCTCCATCATCCGCTGACCATGCTGCGAGCGAGCCTGGATCCTGCGACAAAGGTTACAAACCTCCGCCAGGATGGCAACGCTCAAGTGGTGGACGTGACGATTCCGCAGGGCGACACGCTCACGCTGGCGGTGGACAACACCACGAAGCTGCCGCTTCGAGTCAGCTCGCGCGCCTACCATCCCAATCTGGGGGACGTCACGATTGCGACGTCCATCGCAGATTACGAAGAGATAGGTGGCTTGCGCCTGCCGAAGCGACTGACGACGACGATCGAGCAGTATTCGCAGTTCGATCTGCAGGTCACGAAGAATGCCGTGGATGCCGAACTCGGCGACCTGTCGGCTTCCGCCGAGGTCAAGGCTTCGCCCCCACCGCCGCCGCCAACCGTGCAGGTGACGGTCGAAGAGGTGAGCAAGGGCATCTGGTGGCTCGCCGGCTCCGGCAACCACAGGAGCATCGTGTTCGAGTTCGACGATCATCTCGTCCTTTTCGAGGTTCCCGTGAACGAGGCACGGACGAAGGCTGTGATCGATCGCGCCCGAACGCTGAGCTCGAAGCCGTTAACGCATGCCGTGGTGTCACATCATCACTTCGATCATTCGGGGGGCTTGCGGGTCGCGGTGGCCGAGGGACTCACGTTGATCACCTATCGCGGAAACGAAGCCTTCTTCAAGGACCTCGTGGCTCGCAAACACTCAATCGTCCAGGATGCGCTGGCCAAGAACCCGCAACCGCTCAAGCTCGAGCTCGTCGACGATGAGCGCGTGCTGAAGGACGGGTCGATGGAGGTGCATCTCTTTCATCTGCTCGACAACCCGCGGGAGGGGACGAACCTGTACGCGTACGTGCCGCGCGACCGTATCCTGGTGCAGGCGGATCTGTACGACTCCAACTGGCAGTATCACCACTGGGGCCCGAACGTCCTCGAAAACATCGAAAAGCGCAAGCTGCGCGTCGATCGGCACGTGCCGGTCCACGGCTCCATTCAAAGCTTTGCGGACATGGTGAAGACGATTAAGGCAAGGCCGGGTTCATCAGCCACCAGCTGACATGGGCTCGGCCACAACACCGTATTAGACACCGCCGCGCTCGCTCCCATGCGCGGGGTGTATCATCGCGGGAAATGCCGGACTTTCGTGTCTTTCTCCTGAAAGAGTGCCTGATCAACCCGCCACCACCGGTCCCTGCGGCCGTCCGCGGACTGGAAGCCGCCCTTTTGGGGTTGTTTGTCCCGAAGCTCATTGAGATGACAATTGGCGGGATTGCCGGTGCGCTCAGGAAGGCTGGCGAGGAGGAGACCGAGCAGTTGACAGCCGACCAGTTCAGCGACCTCTATCTGGCCAACGCCCAGCAGGCGCTTTCGGTCAACCCGGAGCTGGGTTGTGTGCTGGGTGTGTGGTTCGACAACGTCGACAAGTCTTCAGCCTCAGACGATGACGTGGCTGCCACGCTGAAATCCGCCGGGCTCGTCCCAGCCAAGGCGGTCGTGGGCGGGGTGTTCGAGGCCGCCGTTCGGCCAGCGGCGGATGGTACGGCGTTCTTCCTGGACACGCGACATTTCAGCGTGCGGAAATTTATCGGCGACCGGCGCAAGGACAACCGAGCGTACGTCATGACCTTGAGCCTGACGACACCAGACGCGACGGCCGAAGGCAGCACGTTCGCTGTCGGCCAGATCAACCTGGGAACACGAGTGCGGGGTGAGAGCGTTGTGCCCGCAGGCCACCCAACGGACGGCTTTCCGCGATACCGGTCGAACCTGATGCCGTGGTCGAAAATCTCGGCAGCTTCGAAGGCAGCCTACGAACGGGATGTCGCAGCGGCACGGGCGAAGGGTCGGCGCTACATGCCGGTGACATTTTCATTGACGGTATCCGAGACGGCCGACGGCAACAAGCTTCTTCTCAAACTTGGAGAGCTGCTGGGCGGCCTGGCCGGAAAGGCCGCGGGAGAAATCGGCAGGCGAATCCTGCCCGCCGAAATCGACAAATCGGCAGCTGAGGAAGCGGCCTACGCCGAGAGCTTGTACGAACAGGAGCTCAAAGCAGAACTGGAAGTCCGCAAGGCACAGAAAACCTACGATGCGGCAGACGAAGCCGATAAGCCGGCGCTAAGGGTGGCGCTTGAAATCGCCAGGCGCAAGCTCGCCTGGCAGACGAGCTTGCGAGAGGCCGCCGGACTCAACCCTCGACCGCCAGTCGACCCCCGCTAGACGGAACAGTCTCACCGGCGAGCTTCGGTTACTTGCTGGGCACGCGGCGCTTCAGTTCTTCGGCCACCATCCGCAACCGACAGAGTGCATACGGGCGATTACGCCCCGGTCTTCTGCCGTTCAACCTCACGGCGCAGCCGCTCTTCCTGCTCGCGGAGCTCGGGCGTGAAGTCCGTGCCAAAGTCTTCGGCTTCGAGGATCGGGCGAAGCTCGAGTTCTGCGTCCTCGCCCGGCATGGGATCGGGGCAGCGCCGCGCCCACTCGACGGCCTCTTCCATCGACCGGACCTGCCACACCCAATAGCCGGCAACGAGCTCCTTTGTCTCGCTGAATGGACCGTCAACGACGATGCGCTTGCTTCCCGAGAACTTGATGCGCTTGCCCTTCGCGCTCGGGTGAAGACCGTCACCGGCCAGCATGACGCCAGCCTTCACGAGCTCCTCGTTGAATTTGCCCATTTCGGTGAGCTCCTTCTCGGTTGGCATCATGCCCGCTTCGCTGTTCTTCGTTGCCTTGACGATCACCATCACCTTCATGGTCGTCTCCTTTCAGTAGGATGTCCTCGATGCCGGGTTGCTCATAAAGACGACGAGTGAGGTTGTGCAAGATCGACACCGTCCAGCCAAGTTTTTTCCAGCCGGCTGGGTGTCCACGAGCGAGGGCCTGTTTTCGGGCCTCTCGATGAGGGGACGATTTTCGCCCGCCGTTCTTTGGGATGGACCCTAAGGGACGAGGACGCCTAAACTGGATCTGTACATCTATATATAAGGACGCCCGAACTGGCCAAAGTGTCGTGGTTTATCAACGCGCTCACACACGGCGACAGATTCTGAAAGGTGCCCTTGGCGGCGCCGCTGGAATCGTTCTGGGCGCCCCAATCCGACGTGTTTCTGCGGCTCAAGCGTCCGAAAGTCCGGGGACACTACGCCTGAGCGACGATCTGTTCGTCCTGAGACACCCGGGAGAAGCCAACGTCATTGCGCACACCAGTGCCGGCGGGGTCCTCTTGGTCGATGGGGGCTCGCCCTCCGCGTCCGATGCGCTGATGACGGCAGTTTCCAGCCTGCCGGGTGCCGGCCCGATTCGCACGCTTTTCAATACGCATTGGCATCCGGAGCAGACCGGTTCGAACGAGCGGCTGGGTACGGGGGGGACGACAATCATCGCGCACGAGAACACGCGGTTATGGCTGACGACCGACGTCACGTGGAGTTGGAACGGACAGCGCTTCAAGCGGCTCCCCAAGATCGCACAGCCGAACAAGACGTTCTACACAACCGGAAAGCTGGATTCAGGTATCCGCTACGGATACGTCCCGGATGCCGCGCACACCGATGGCGATCTCTACGTGTACTTTCCCGAACAGAACGTACTTGCCGTTGGGGACATCGTGACGGGCCAGGGTTGGCCGATGGTCGACTGGGCCACCGGCGGATGGATCGGCGGGTTGGTGGGCGGAGTCCAACGGCTTCAGTCGCTGGCCAACGAAGACACTCGCATTGTACCCGCGCGTGGGCCGGTGCTCAGCCTGTCAGATCTCAAGAAGCAGCAGGAAATGTACGCGACGATTTACGATCGCCTGACGCAACTGCTCAATAAAGGACGCGGGCCGTCCGAAGCCGTGGCCGCGCAGCCGACGAAGGAATTCGATGCGCAGATGGGAAATGGCGACGCGTTCGTGCGGCGGGCGTTCGAGAGCCTGTGGGCGTATTTGTCGCCAGACGCCTGAGAACAGTGGCCAGTGGCTAGTTAGTACATAGGGCGGACTCTTCGGGTCCGCCAAAATCAGTGTCACTATCAATGATGTCATTGCGTCCCTCCATCGTCATGGCTCTACCCGGCGTCATGTTCATGGCCTCACTCACGAGTGTGCTCACGGCCGCTCAACCGGCGACGACCACCTCCCAGGCGCCGGTCACTCAGGGTCAGCTGGCGACGATCCAGCAATACTGCGCCACCTGCCACAACGACCGCACGAAGGTTGCGGGCGTCAGCTTCCAGGGCATCACGCTGGAGAGCATTGGACAGCACCCGGATGTGTTCGAGAAAGCCGTGCGGAAGATGCGGGGGCGCGTGATGCCGCCGCCTGGCGCGAGACAGCCTGATGCCACGGCCCTCGACGCGCTGGTCGGCTATCTTGAAGATTCTCTCGACCGCACGCCGGCAAAGGCGCATGTTCCGGATCGGGTCGTCCTGCATCGGCTCAACCGCAAGGAGTACACAAACGCGGTCCGCGATCTGCTCGCGGTCGATTTTGACGCCACGGCGGTTCTGCCGGCAGACGATGTGGCCGAAGGGTTCGACAACATTGCCACAGCCTTGCAAGTATCGCCGTCGTTCATCGAACAGTATGTGATTGCTGCGCGCGCTGTCGCGGTGAAGGCGGTGGGTCGGCCCGATGCAAGGCCCGGCGGGTGGACGTTCCGTGCCGGACCGGGTGCGCAGCTCACCCACGTGCCAGGGCTTCCGCTTGGCACACGTGGTGGCATTCTCGCCAAGGTCGATCTCCCGTCGGATGGCGAATACGTCGTCGACATTGCCGACATGGCCACGCACATCTGGGGCAACGGCATGGAGTTCGAGAATCCGCTCGTGGTGACGCTCGACAATAAGGTCGTCTACGAAACGGTGATTGGCGGCGAAGAAGACATGAAGCTTTACGATCAGGTGCAGAATGGCGCGCTCGATCGCGTTAACGCTCGCCTGAAGAACATTCGCTTTTTCGCCACGGCGGGACCACATCGGATTGGTGTGGCATTCAAGCGGCGGACGTTCGCCGAATCCGACGATCAGCTGGAGATTTTCGCGCCCGGCGGGGGCCAGGATCGCTTGTATCGCGTGAGCTCGTTTCAGCTTCAGGGTCCATTTGACGCGAAAGGGATCAGCTCCACGCCCAGTCGCGAGCGCATCTTTACGTGCAGGCCGGAAACCGGACCCGTAGAGCGGGGGCTTCAGCCCCCGCGTTCCGCGCGTCAGGAAACACCCGCACAGGAACGCTGCGCCCGGCAGATCATCACGTCGCTTGCCACGCGTGCATACCGCCGGCCGGTGTCTGCCGAGGACGTGAACGAGCTGTTCCAGTACTACCAGGAGGGCGCGAAGGAAGGATTCGAGTCAGGCATCCGCAGTGCCATCACGGGGATCCTGGCGAGTCCGTTTTTCCTCTATCGGGGCGAGCGAATTCCATCGGGTTTACGTCCCGACGAGACCTACGCTATCAGCGATCTCGAGCTTGCATCGAAGCTGTCATTCTTCCTCTGGAACACGATTCCCGACGACGAGCTCCTGCAGCTGGCGGTCAAGGGCAGACTGAGTGAGCCCGCCGTGCTCGATCGCCAGGTCCGGCGCATGCTGGCCGATGCGCGTTCTGTGACGCTGGCGAGCAACTTCGTCCATCAGTGGCTCGACATGAAGCGCCTGGACGAGATCGTGCCGGACGCGGCCGTGTTCCCGCATGCCTCGGGGCGATCGGATCCGCGCGAGGATTTCCGTACCGAGCTCACGCTGTTCGCCGACAGCATCTTCAAGGACGACCGCAGCGTGGTCGACTTGCTTCGAGCGAACCATACGTTTCTGAATGAGCGTCTGGCGTTGCACTACGGCATCAACGACGTGAAAGGCGATCGGTTCCGTCGAGTCGAGCTCGATCAGTCGGCGCGCTGGGGGCTGCTCGGCAAGGGAGCCGTGCTGATGGCGGCGGCGTATCCGAACCGTACGTCGCCGGTCTTGCGCGGTGCCTTCGTTCTGAAACATATCCAGGGTGTCCCACCGGCGATGCCTCCGTCTGATCTCACGATCCCGACGCTGGACGAAAAAGATATCGGCACGACGAAGGCTCTGACAGTGCGCGAGATGATCGCCAAACACCGAGCGAACCCGGTGTGCGCCTCCTGCCACGCGGTCATGGATCCGCTCGGGCTGGCCCTCGAAAATTTCGACGCAACAGGCAAGTGGAGGGATCGGGATCGGTATGCCGGCGTGGCGATTGATGCCTCCGGGGTACTGCCCGATGGCACGCCCATCACCGGTCCCGATGACCTGCGGCAGGCGTTGCTGCGACGCCCCGGCCAATTTGCGCAAACGTTTACCGAAGGGCTGCTGACGTACGCAACTGGGCGTAAACTGGAGTACTACGACATGCCCGCGGTGCGCCGAATCGTTCGCGACGGAGTCGCGAGCGACTACCGGTTTTCGGCGTTAGTCCAGGGTGTGGTTCGGAGCGATCAGTTCAGAATGCGCCGAGTCCCGCAGCAGGATGGGAGTAGCGATCGCATCGCGAGCGTCAAGTAGAGGCGGGTCTTTAGTCGCCGTCAGCGTCACGAATTTTTCGGTCGGCTTTCTAGCGGAGATCCGAAATGTACCTGTCCAAGAAGCACGTCTCACGGCGCACGGTGTTGAAAGCGGTCGGGGCCAGCATTGCGCTGCCGCTCCTGGACGCGATGAATCCTGCGGCCACGGTGTGGGCGCAGACCGCGGCCGGCTCAACCCCGAAGCGGCTTGCCTTTGTGGGCTTTCCCCATGGGGCCATCATGGACCGGTGGTCGCCGGCCCAGACGGGCACCAACTATGAGATGTCGCCCATCCTCCAGCCGCTAGAACCTTTCCGCCAGCACCTGACCATTGTCTCGGGGTTGCGCAACAAGCCGGGCGAAACACCGGAGCCGCACGGCTACATCGAAATGACGTGGCTCACCTGTGTGAAGCCGTGGGACCGTGGAGTGGCTGGTCCGGACTCGGGCGTCAGCGCCGATCAATTTGCAGCGAGGCATATCGGACAAGACACGCGGCTGCCGTCGCTCGAGTTGACGACAGCACTCGGCGGAGCACGACTCGCCTGGCGAACGCCAACGCAACCACTCCCGCAGGAAGGCAATCCGCGCGCGGTCTTCCAGAAGTTGTTCGGACAGGGCGATACGGATGCCGAGCGAACGGCCATTCTCCACGAGACCGGCAGCATTCTGGACCGCGTCAAGGGGCAGGCGGCGCGACTCCAGGCCAGTCTCGGCGTTCGTGACCGCGTGGTCGTGAGCGACTACCTGGACTCGGTCCGGGAGATCGAACGGCGGGTGCAGATGGCGGCCCAGCAGGACATGTCGCGACTCGACATTCCGGATGCGCCCGTCGGGACGCCAAACGATCTCACCGACCATTTCACGTTGATGTTCGATCTGATGGCCCTTGCGTTCCAGGCCGACATCACGCGCATCATCACGTTCTCGATGGACCGCGAAGCGAGCATGCGGACGTACACGAATCTCGGCATTGCCGAAGGGTTCCATCCCCTGTCCCATCACGGCAACAATTCCCAGAAGCAAGACAAGCTCGTCCAGATTCAGAAGTACCACACCGAGGTGTTCGCCAAGTTCGTGGAGCGGCTGTCGAAGGCGCAGGAGGCCGACGGCACGGTGCTGGATCACTCGACGATCCTGTACGGCAGCAACATGAGCAACAGCGACAAGCACAACAACGACCCGCTGCCGTCGGCGATTCTCGGCCACGCGCACGGACGCATCAAGGGCGGTCAGCACCTCAAGTACCCGCAGGACTCACGCTTTGCCGATCTGCTCGTCACGCTTTTCGACCGGAACAACATCCCGGTGGAAAAGCTCGGCGACAGCGGCGGGCTCTTCTCCGAGATCTGACGTGCGCACGTTCCGATGGCGGGCTTCTGCATTCGTGTCGGTGACGGCCATCTTGCTGGCTGCGTCTTCGAGCGTCGCTGCCGCCGAAACGACGCTCGTCGAGGCTGCTGAGCATGGCGACAGGGCGGCAGTTTTGCGACTGCTCGCCAAGGGCGCCAACCCGAATGCGCTCGGACCGGACGGAACGACCGCCATCATGTGGGCTGCGGCGAACGACGATCTCGAGTTGGTCCGCGCGCTCATTAAAGCCGGTGCCGACGTCAAACTGAAGAACCAGTTCGGCACGTCCGCCCTGACCGAGGCTGCCATCATTGGGTCCGCGCCGATCATTGACGCGTTGCTCAAGGCGGGCGCCGATCCCAATACCAGCAATCCGGAAGGGGAAACACCGTTGATGGCGGTGGCCCGCAGCGGCAAGGTCGACGCAGCCAGGCTGCTGCTCGAGGCGGGTGCCGACGTCAATGCCCTGGAAAACTGGGGCGAGCAGACGGCGTTGATGTGGGCTGCCGCGCAGAGTCAGCCCGAGATGGTCAAGCTGCTGGTTGCCAAAGGCGCCAACGTCAATGCCCGGGGAGTCATCCGGCAATGGGAACGCAAGGTCATCACCGAGCCGCGTCCCAAGGATATGAACAAGGGGGGATTTACTCCCTTGCTCTATGCGGCGCGGGAGGGATGCGTCGAGTGTGCCCGCCACCTGATTGAGGCAGGGGCCGATCCGAATCTCGAAGACCCCGAGCGCATCACGCCACTCAACATGGCACTGCTGAACCTGCACTTCGAGGTTGCGGCCTACATGATCAAAGCCGGCGCCGATGTCGACAAATGGGATCTGTTCGGCCGCTCGCCGCTGTACATGGCGGCGGACGTCAGCACGCTGCCCGTCAAGGGGAACGGCGCCATGGCCGTGCTCCCAAGTGAGGATGCGGTGACGGCACTCGACGTTGCCAGGATGCTGCTCGAAGCGGGAGCGAATCCGAATCTTCAGCTGAAGCGGCGCCCCCCGTATCGGGACGTCCCGCAGGATCGCGGTGGCGACACGATTCTGGCGCAGGGCGCGACGCCTCTGCTGCGCGCCGCGCGCGCGGGCGATGCTCCGTTCGTTGAGCTGCTGTTGAAGCACAAGGCACTTGTCGATCTGCCGAGCAAGGAAGGCGTCACGCCGCTCATGGCCGCCGCAGGCGTCGAATTCGGTGATCGCGTCACGCGGGGACGCAATCGCACCAACGAAGGGGTGCTCGCAACCATGCGACTGCTGCTCGATGCCGGCGCCGACATCAACGCGAGGATGGTGACCGAGCCGGGGCGCAATCCGACCGATGGCCTGTCGCAAGCCGCGGCGTTTGCCGTCGCCCTTCGACGCCCCAGCCAGATACCGAGCGCAGCGGCCGTGCCGCACCAGACGGCCCTGCACGGGGCCGCGCAACGTGGGTACACCGCATTCGTGAAATTCCTGGCGGAAAACGGGGCGGACCTGCAGGCAAAGGACGCCAGCGGGCGGACGGCGCTCGATCTCGCCAAAGGCGTCGGCGTGCCAGGCATCCGTCAAGCGGCGCGCGAGCCGTTCCCGGAAACGGTCGCCCTGCTCGAATCGCTCTTGGCCGGCGCGAACATCCCACGGTCAACTCCATAGGGTAGGGCGAGTACGGCTAAAATCAGTACCAACGGCGGGCCTGTGGGCCCGCCCCACGTACTGCTTCGGGATCTTGGAGGACGCATGAGGAGACGCGCGTGGACAGCGGCCGTGGTCGTGAGCGTGGCCCTGATTGGCTCGACAGTGATCACCCAAAACCCGGCCGGGCAGAACCAGACCGCGGGCGCGGCCGTGAAGAGCGTGGGCCGCGGGGCTCCGTCCGTTCACGCGCGCGACTTTCAACCGCTTGGGCCTAACGCGTTCGGCGGGCGCGGTCGAGGCGCCGGACGTGGTGGCGGCGGCCCCGTCGTCTTCAACGGATCAGCGCGCGACGGTGCCACACCACCGGGGATCGAGCCGCTGAAGATCGACATCTTCACCTCGAAGGATTTCTACAAGGACCGGGCGCTGTGGAGCGACAAGCGCTATTTCCGCTGCAACAGCGGCGCGGCGCTCGAAGCGCAATGGGGAGGAAACGGCGTCGAAATCATTGGCCCGAATGGACCGGCAACCGCGGCCTGGGGACACTGCGACCGTGACATGCCCCGATCGGCGCTGGTCAGCCCGTATGCGTTCAAGACAGCTCAGGCGCATTACGAGGCGCTCATGGCCGAGGCGAAGTCACGTGGCGGTCCCACGCAGCACACGTATGCCACGGTTCCAGGCGAGTGGACGGGGCGTTACGCGCGGCCGGCCTCGCAAGGGAACGATACGTGGTTCTTCATGCAGAAGGTCCAGATCTCGACCGTCCTCTCACTGCTGACGCCGGAATACCAGACGCGGGCCGTGCAGGAGCACTACCATCAAGGCAATACGAACGTCGCGCACTGGCCGTCGCAGTACTGCTGGCCCGAAGGCTTTCTGCGGCGGTGGCATCAGGCGGCTGTTGGCGAGCACCAAATCATAGTGACGCCGCAGCTCGTCCAGATTATGACGGGCATCGCGCGCAACTTCGTGACTAACATTTACGTCGGCCGCCAGTTCAACTTGGAAGGCGCGGTGCCCCGTCTGGGCGCAGACGTGCCGCGTTGGTACGGCGAGACGATTGGCTTCTGGGACGGCGATGCACTCATCACCTGGACGTCCAATGTTCAAGGCTGGAAGACCCATGCGGCGTTCGAGCACTCGAACAAGATGCAGAGCATTGAGATTTACACGCCCAATCGAGACGAGAACGGACGACTCACCGGGCTCACGCACGAAGCCATCCTGTACGACCCCGAGGCGTTCGTGGAGCCGCTGCGGATCGTCCGCAATCTGAACAAGGCGAGCGGACCCGAAACCGGGGATCCGCACACCTACATCGAGTGCGTGCAGACGATTTATCCGGTCAATGGCAAGGGGACCCCCCTTTCGCCGGGCGCTACGTTCCAGTACGAGGTGCTCGACATGTTCGGCCGTCCGTGGGCGAAGCTGTGGGAGCGTTACGAGAAAAACATGGAGAAGCCCGTCAATGAAGACCTTTTCGACTTCAGCAAGAACAAGTAACCGGCGGGCGCGACAAGTCGCCTGTGGCGCCCTTGTGGTGGCCGCAGCTGTTGCGGTCATGGTTCCATCCCTTCGAGCGCATCACTCGTTCTCGATGTACGACGCTTCGAAGACCAGGGTGTTTACCGGCGTCGTCGTCCGCGTGAACCCGGACGTGAATCACCTCCAGATCTTTTTCGCGGTGATGAACGAAGAGCGGACCAACGTCCTGCGGGACCAGAAAGGACAACCAATCATCTGGGCGGTCGAGATGGCCGGGTCCGCACAGTCGGCCCGTGAAGGCATTTCGGTCAACGCGTTCCCGCCCAAGACCATCATGAGCGTCGCCCTCCACCCGCTGCGGAGCGGCGAGCCGGCCGGCGACCGGGGCCAGTCGCCGCTGTTCAAGTGCCCGGTGAACACGCCTCCGAAGCCCGGGAAGCATTGCGACAGCGTGGAAGGACACGTGGTGATCGGCACCGGCCAGTTGCCCACGCCGACGTCGTAGCGCGCAATGTTGGCCTTCGCCCAATGGCTGGAGTCGACCTCTCTCAGCCTCACGATCAAGTCCATCAGCTGGGTCGTACCATTGGTCCAGTCGATTCATCTGCTGGCGATCGGGATCGTCTTTGTCTCGCTCCTGATGATCGCCCTGCGGGTGTTGGGCTGGACACGCCCGGACCAGGCGTTCGGCATCGTCCTGGCTCGCTTCTCCCCGTGGATTCGTTACGGGCTGGTCGTCCTGGCGCTGACGGGGGTGACACTCGTGATCGGGGAGCCGATCCGTGAGCTCATGAGCCTCTCCTTCAGGCTCAAGATGGGCCTGCTGGCCATTGGTATCTCGAGCGCGGTCGCATTCGAGCGGTCGCTCGAACCGGCTGTCATCGGTAGCGGCCTGGATCCGGAGTTTTCGGCGGCGGCGAAGTCCGCCGCTCTGGCAACCGTGCTGCTCTGGCTGGCCATTATTTTTCTGGGTCGGGCGATTGCCTACGACGTCGAAGTGTGGGGCCCCCTGTCGCCGGCCCCCCGCGCATGAGCCGAACGGGGGCCTGACGGATGGATCTCACCGCGTTCGCTGAAACACTGTACAACTCCGCTCTCAGCGAATGGATGCGCGGCTCCCTCAAGGCGCTGCCGATCATCGAGGCCGTCCATGTGATGGCGGTCACCACGGTGTTCGGCACCATTCTCATCGTTGACCTGCGGCTGCTCGGATATCCAGACACGACGAGGCCGTTCACTCGCGTCTTTCGCGAGACCCTGCGCTGGACCTGGATGGCCTTTGCCGTTGCAGTCGTCACAGGAAGCTTGCTGTTCGTTCCCAACGCGCGCACCTATATCGTCAATACGGCGTTCGCGTTGAAGATGACGACATTGCTCTGTGCCGGAGTGAATGTTGCCGTGTTCCAGTTCACGACACTCCGCACGGTCGCGCAGTGGGACGTCAACACGCCGGTGCCCATGAGCGGACGTGTGGCGGGGGCGATCTCGATTTTCGTCTGGACGAGCGTGATTGTGTTCGGCCGATGGATTGGCTTTACAAAGGGATACGACTTCTCGGTTCCAAAGGACCTGGATTTCGAGTTCCCCCAGAGCTGCCTCGGTTGCCTGGATGCTCTTGACTGGAACTGATTTTGTCACTGTGCCACGTCGCGCAGGCCTTCAGGCCTGCTGCATTGTGGGTTAAGATCTTAGGAAACACGCAAGGAGTGACTCGATGGCTCGCGTCCTGAAAGCTTCGGCGGGTCTGCTGGGAGCCGCCGTGCTCGTGACCGTTGCTGCGGCCAGCGGTGACAGTTCCCTCGCCAAGGCAGTCAAAGCGGGCGATCTGCAGACGGTCCGCGTCCTCATCAAGTCTGGCACTGACGTCAACGGCCGGTCGGGTGATGGGTCCAGCCCCCTCCTCTGGGCCGCCAGCAACTCGAGCCTCGAGATTGCACGCGCGCTCATCAGAGCCGGCGCCATGGTGGACCTGGCCAACGACTACGGCGTCACCCCGCTGCTCCATGCGAGCCGTATCGGCGACGCGGCGATGGTGGATCTGTTGCTGCAGGCGGGCGCCAATCCTGCTCGCACGCATCCGGAGGGAGAGACGCCGCTGATGGCCGCAGCGCGTGCCGGGAGTGTTCCCGCCGTGCGTTTGCTGCTGGCACGTGGTGTCGATGTCAATGCGGCGGAGACGTTCCAGAAGACGACGGCGCTGATGTGGGCGACCGCGGAAGGTCACCGTGAGGTGGTCGATGTGCTGCTCGAGGCTGGCGCCGATACGAATCGGCAGGCACACGTCACCTCGCTAACCCAGCGTCACAACGCCGACCATCCGACGGGAGGCTTCACGGCGCTGATGTTGGCTGCGCGCAATGGAAATGAGGAGATGGTTCGACAGTTGGTTGCCCGCGGTGCCGACGTCAACCTCAAAAACGGCGACGGGGCATCCGCGGCCATGATTGCCATTTACAACGACCGTTTCGACGTGGCGGCGACGCTGCTTGGACTTGGTTCGGACGCCAACGATGGGTCGCTTTATGTCGCCATCGAGATGCGCGACGCGACCACCGATCAGTTTGCGTTCGATGGATCACGGCGGCGCCCGGATCATCAGAACAAGCTGACGGCACTCGATCTCGTGCGAATGCTCCTCGAACGGGGCGCGGACCCGAACAAGACCTTTGCCGGGCAGTTTCACTCGACCTCGATGCCCAATACCGACCGATTCGACAACACGCCGTTTTTCCGCGCCGCCATTGCCGCAGACGTCGAGGCGCTCAAGCTGCTCATCGCGCACAAGGCAACGATCGATCAGGCACCCGCGGTTATGACAACCGCCGGAAAAGAACAAGCGGACCAGCCGGCCGGTGGACGAGGCCGGGGTAATCCGAACGCGGGTCGCACGGCAGCCCTGGTATCCATCACCGGCGGCCGTGGACCGCAGATGACCGGTGGGCCGGGCTACATTCGCGAAGGCGCGGCACCGTATCGCGAGCCGGGAAGCCGGAAGCCTGAAGAGGTGTTGGCGCTGCTGCTGGCCTCGGGGGCGAACCCGAATGCGAAGGGACCTGATGGCGTCACCCTCTTACATCAGGCCGCGCGGATCGGCAACCTCGAGATGATTCGGCTGTTGGCGGATGCGCGCGTCGACTTCCATCAAACCAATGCCGACGGCTTCACTGCCCTGGATGTTGCCGAAGGCAAAAAACCCAACGGCACGAGCGCGGGCGGCCCCGGTGCCCCGCCTCCGGATGGCCCACCCCGTCGCGGACGAGGCGCGCCGCCGCAGGAAGTGGCAAGACTTCTTCGCGAGCTGATGGGCTTGCCGCCGGCCCCCGTTGAAGCTGCGCCCCCAGCGGGTGCCCCTGATGCTCGATCCGACAGCGTGGGGGCTCCACGGTGAAGAACGTGTTGATTGCGGCCGCGGTGGTGTGTGTTGTCGCCGTCGTCTCGCTCACAGGTTCGCCGTCCGCGGACGGACAAGCTGCGGGTCCAGCCACCCAAGGGCAGGCCACACAACAGCCTCGGACGGACCCTGTCGCGCCGAAGCCAGCGGCGAAGGCGGACCCTGAGACTGTCCTCGCCTATCAGGGGATGGTGAAGCGCTACTGCGTGGGTTGCCACAATACGCGGAATCCGCTTCCAGCGGGGGCGCCGCTTGCGCTGGATGCGGCCAATCTTACGGACCCTGGTGCCGACGCGGCGACCTGGGAGCGAGTCATCAAGAAGCTGGGAGTAGGTGCGATGCCGCCCCAGGGAGCACCATCCCCTGGACCAGTTGAGTTGACAAGGTTCAGGTCGTCGCTCATTGCCAGCCTCGACAGGGCCGCTGCTCAAAAGAACAGCCCGGGCCGATATGTGCTGCATCGCCTGAACCGCACCGAGTACGCAAACGCGGTTCGTGATCTGCTGGGAGTCACGATCGATGTTGCGGATATGCTGCCCAGCGACGGCGGCGACTTCGGGTTCGACAACATTGCCACAGCGCTCACCACCTCGCCGCTGTTGCTCGAGCGATATCTCACCGCCGGCTTGCGGATTGCCGAGCTCGCAGTCGGCGACGCCGGCGCCGAGACAGGAACGGCCACCTATACGATCAGTACCGTCGTCACACAGGACCAGCACGTGGAGGGGCTGCCGCTCGGCACGCGCGGCGGCATCCTGGTGCGTCATGTTTTTCCCGCCGACGGTGAGTACGTGTTCTCGGGCCGGCTCCTGAAGACCGTGGCCGAAGGGCTGGCTGGTGTCGAAGGACACGAAACCCCACATTTGTTTGTTGTCACCGTCGATGGCAGGCAGGTATTTTCCGCCCCGGTGGGAGGCAAGGCAGACCACGACGCCGCCACGCTGAACAATCCTGTGGCGCGTGAAGAGTTCGACCGGCGCATGATGTCGCCGCGTATCAAGGTCACCGCTGGTCTACACGAGGTGGGATTCACATTCGTCGAGCGGCCGACCCAAGAACAGAACATGTGGCGGCCAACGCTGCGTGCCAGCCAGGAGGCGCACAATCCGGCGGGGCTGCCGAGGCTGCGTAACGCGATCATCGAAGGGCCATATAGCCCGACCGGTCTCACCGCCAATCCGGTACGGCAGCGACTGTTTGTCTGCACACCTCGATCGGCGGCACAGGAATCCGCTCCCGCCTCCGCCAAGGCGTCGGCGAGGTCTCGCCAAAGCTCGCAGGATATCGCCGCGAGCGAAGGCGGATGTTCGATGGAGATCCTCTCCACGGTTGCGCGCCGCGCGTTCAGGCGCCCTGTCACAAAGGTCGACCTGGAAGCGCCGCTCGCGCTCTACCGCGAGGAACGCGCGGCTGGTGGTGATTTCGAAGCCGGTATTCGCGCCGGCCTCGCCAGGATTCTGACGAGTCCGGCCTTTCTTTTCCGTTCGGAACAGGATCCCGCGGACCTTCCCGTCGGGGCCGCGCATCGCATTTCCGATCTCGAGCTGGCAAGCCGGCTGTCGTTCTTTCTGTGGAGCAGCATCCCGGATGACGAACTACTGAATCTGGCGATCGCCCGCCGGCTGCGCGCGCCAGGTGTTCTCGAGGCACAGGTGCGGCGCATGATCGCCGATGCGCGCGCCGACGCCCTGATGACGGCGTTCACCGGCCAGTGGCTCCAGCTGCGCAACCTCGACAAGGTCACGCCGGACATCCTGCTGTTTCCCGACTTCGACGACAACGTCCGTCAGGCGTGGCGCCGCGAAACCGAGCTGTTCTTCTCGAGTATCGTTCGCGAGAACCGCAGCGCCCTCAGTCTGCTGGATGCCGACTATACGTTCGTGAACGAGCGGCTCGCGCGCCACTACGGAATCCCGGGGGTTTACGGCTCGCGCTTCCGTCGTGTGCACGTGGCGGATCCGAACCGGCGCGGCCTTCTGGGGCAGGGCAGCATCCTGTCGATGACGGCCGTGGCTACGCGCACGTCGCCTGTCCTGCGGGGGAAGTACATCATCTCGAATTTGCTGAACACGCCGCCGCTTCCGCCGCCGGCCGTTGTTCCGGATCTCGACGAAAGTGCGCAGAAAGACCGGCCGTCCACCGTTCGGGAGCAGCTTGAACGTCATCGCGCCAATCCTGTGTGCGGTTCGTGCCACCGGAACATCGATCCGGTCGGCTTTGCCCTGGAAAACTTCGACGCTGTCGGGCAGTGGCGCGAAACTACGCGAGAGGGCCTTGCCATCGATGCGGCCGGCCTGCTGGCGGATGGGACGAAGGTCGACGGGCCCGTCGCATTGCGCAACGCCATGCTGGCCAGACCGGACGTGTTCGTCGGGACCATCACCGAGAAACTGCTGATTTACGCGTTGGGCCGTGGCCTCGAGCCCGTCGATATGCCGGTCGTCCGGGGCGTGGTCAGGAATGCCGCCGCGCGCAACTACGCCATGCAGTCGCTTGTGCTGGGAATTGTGCGGAGCGATCCGTTCCAAATGCGAACAAAACTCCACCCTACGGCCCAAGAACCGCGCGTCGGGGACCTCGGACTAAGGGATACTAGTAAGACGCCGACGACAACCAGGGCGGCGACCAGTGACGCCGAAGCGCTGCGCGCAGGCGGAAGGAGTCGATGATGATCGTCACCAAGAAGCACCTGCCCCGGCGGACCTTCCTCCGCAGCGCCTTGGGCGCCATGGTGGCGATGCCGTTCCTGGATGCCATGGTTCCCGCGCTTTCAGCGCAGGCTGCCAGACGGCCATTCCGATTCGGGGCGATCTACATTCCCAACGGGATCTACCCACAGCTGTGGCACCCGGATGCGGCCGGCAACACCTTCGAGTTCAAGCCCATCATGGAGCCGCTCTCGGCGTATCGGAGTCACCTCGTCACGATCAGCGGGATGAAGGCGCCGGACGGTAACCCCAACATGGGTGGGGTGCACATGGGCGCGAGCGCCGCGTGGCTCAACGGCACCGGCCCGGATACGACTCAGGCGAACTACACGATCGTCCGGTCGAGGAAGTCCGTCGATCAGTTTATAGCGGACAGAGTGGCCGAGGACACGCCGCTGCGATCGCTGCAGGTGGGCACCGAGGACATGGGCACGTCCGCCGGCGCCTGCGACGGCTACCCTTGCGTCTTTTTCAATGCGATTTCATGGCGGGACGACACGAGCCCGCTGCCGGTCGCTGTGAACCCGCGCGTAACCTTCGAGCGCATTTTCGGAGAAACCGGCTCGGCAAGCCGGCGTATGGCGAACATGCGGCGGAAGCAGAGCCTGCTCGACTCGGTGGTGGATGAAGCGAACAGGATGCGCGGAAAGCTCGGCTCGGCAGACAACGCCATCCTCGAGGAATACCTCACAAACATCCGCGACGTGGAACAGCAGCTGGAGCGTATGGAAGCCCGCGCCGCCGCCGTGCCCGAAGGTGCTGCCGCGCCGCTCGGAATTCCCGACAACGTGGACGATCACCTCACGGTGACGTACGAGCTGATGCGGCTGGCGTTCCAGGCCGACATCTCGCGCGTCTTCACCTTCATGGTGGGCCACGAAGGCAGCGGTCGCAGTTACGCGCATATTGGCATTCCCGAGCCACATCACCCGGTGTCGCACCACGGCGACACGGCAGAGGGCATCGCGAAGTACGCCAAGCTGACGACGTATCACGTCGCGAAACTTGCAGAGTTCGTCGGCAAGCTTCAGGCAACCTCAGACGGCGACCGCACGCTCCTCGATCGATCGGTGATCTATTTCGGCAGTGGCATGGGCAACGGGAACGTCCACGACCGCCAAAATCCACCGGTCTTGCTGCTCGGTGGTGCGAACGGTCGATTGCAGGGCAATCGCCACATTGCCGTCGAGAATAAGGAACCGACCGCGAATCTGCTGCTGGCTCTTGCGGACCTCGCGAACGCCGACCTCGAGAAGATCGGTCAAAGCACGGGACGTCTCAGCCTCTAGGGTAGTTATCAGTTATCAGTTATCAGTTGTCAGTTATCAGTGCGCCCAGGCCGAAGTGGACATCTGAAAACTGAAAACTGACGACTGATAACTGAAAACTACTCCAGCCACACCTACCGCTGATCCGCCGCCCGAGCCACCTGGAGCATGTTGCGCAGCCCCTCGTTGCCTTCGTGGCAGGCGTACTCGAACACCTGCGCCTCCGGGTCGCGCGTCAACACCATGCCGAAACTCCACGGGCGCGTCCAGGTGCGCGGGTCTTCCAGCCGGATCGACCAGTCGATGGTGTTTGCACTGGTGGGTGTGAACCGCTCGGTCGTCTTCAGTGATGACGAGGCCCCACCGTACGCAGCAGCCTCGAGATAGTTGGTCGTTTCGACCACCAGCGTGTCGCCTTCCCAGCGGCCGCGGGCGTCGCCCATGTGGCTCTTAATCGCGCGATTCACATGTGGGCGCCCGTCGAGCGGGATGATACGCGTCTCGTGGACCATCTCGTAGCGGATGGCGACCACACCCGGAGCCTGCGTGATGTCGTAGGAGTTGCCGTAAATGGCGGGCATCATCGACCCTGGCACACCGCGGGTGATACACCTGACGTACGGCGTAAACTCCTCCGGACCGCTGAACGGCCCGAAGTAGTAGCCGTCGCCACCACCGCGGGACGCGCGGAGGATTGCCGCGCGCTCCCTTGCCTCGTCTGTCGTTGGCGGGACCTGGTAGTCCGGCGGATCCAGCACCATCCATGCGCGGCTGTTTTTCGGGCTGTAGTTTTCGTACCAGTGCTTCGGTCCGGCGCCGGTATTGTTGTCTTCGGTCGCGCCAATGATCTCGGCTGTCTTCTCAATACGGGCGGCCCGTTCTTTCGCGAGCCGTGCCATCTCGCCAGGAGTGACGTCTTCCGGCTTTCTGCCCGCGAACTCGGCCGGGCGTGACATCGGGATCCCGCTTTCGCTGCTGTTGGTATACGTGCCCTGCAGGTCTGGATCGCCCCAGGGCGTGCGCGGCGCGTTGTACGCGGCCATCCGTGCGGCAGACGCACGAGCTTCGATCAGACCTCCTGTCAGAAGTGCTGCGACCAATGCCAGCCCCGCGCACGTCTTCGTCATCGAATGTGACATTGCCCGATCATCTCCTCTGTGACATTTGCCCTACCATTTGGAGTCTAGCAGATCGTCATCTGGCAGGCGCTGGCGTGTTGTAAAATCGTCCTTTCGATTATTCAAGAGAGCACGAGAAACGAAAATGATCAAAGTGATCAACATCGAGAGCCAACCCCGCAACCCGGTTGCGGAAGGCCATGTCAGGCAGATCCTTGGCCCCTCCAACGAGGGGACGCGGGTTCAGATCGCCGTCGAGGACGTCAATCCCGGCAAGACGTGTCGCCTTTCTCGCAGCGATCGAACCCAGGTGGCATACATCCTGGACGGAAAGGACGCGAAAATTACGTACACGAGCGCAGGGAAGACGGCCGACTACACGGCCGGACGCCGCACCGGCGTCTACCTGGAGCCCGGCGAAGAAGCGCTCGTCACGGCATCCGGCACTCCGCTTGTCATCTTACGTGTCACCGTACCGAAACATACCGGCAAGGCCACGAACACCGACTCGCCGACGGGCTATTTCTTCGAAGAATCACAACTCAGATCGCTCGTTGACGAAAAACGGTTTCGTGAACGTACCTTCTGGGTCAACAAGGAAACCGGCCTCTCTGGTTCCTGGGATCTGCAGCTCGGCCGCATGCGCTATGCACCGAAGGCGCATTCACCGCGGCACGTCCACAATCCGTCGAAGACCAGCACCATCATCCCCGAGCACTTCTATCTGATCGAGAAGGGCACAGGCGAGGTCAAGCACGATCACGGCAGCCTTCCGGTCGGCCCAGGCAGCCTCGTTCTCATTCCTTCCGGCGAGTGGCACCAGCTCGTGGCTTCCGAAAGCGGGTTCGACTACATCGAATTCCAGGCTCCGTTCGATTTCGTGACCACCATGGATCACGATCCGTTGGGCAAGAACTGGTACATCAAAGGAACGGATGACGGAACGGGCAATCCCAAGCTGTGGGTTCAGAGCTGAAGCGACGTATTTTTGAACACCTCAGGTTGTCCCACCGACAAACCGATACATTCCGGGCTTAGGGATCATTTCGATCTTCTGCAAAGACGAGGTCTCATCGGCGTCGATTCTTGCATATGAGTCTCGTCCCTACCCCGATATGACCCTGCCCCCGGACCCGATCGATTTGCGGCATCTCGCCCGCATCGTCGAATCATCAGACGATGCCATCGTCAGCAAGGACCTGAACGGCACGATTCGGTCGTGGAATCCTGCGGCGGAGCGCATCTTCGGCTACTCGGCCGAGGAGGCGATTGGCCGAAACATCCGGATGATCATCCCCGCCGATCGCCAGGGTGAAGAAGACGATGTCCTGGCGCACGTCCGGAGAGGCGAAGGGGTCAGCCATTTCGAAACAATCCGTCAGCGGAAAGACGGCACGCTCGTGCCCATTTCGCTGACGGTCTCGCCGGTATTTGACGATCGGGGCGTCGTTGTCGGTGCCTCAAAGATTGCTCGCGACATGACCGATCGCGTGGCGAGGGATCTGGCGGCTCGCAGGTTATTAGCGGTCGTCAATTCGTCAGACGATGCGATTGTCACCAAGACACTGGACGGCATTATCACGTCCTGGAATCGCGCCGCCGAGCGGATGTTTGGTTTTACGGCAGCCGAGGCTATTGGTCAGTCCATACGAATGATCATCCCGCCGGAGTTGCAGGGCGAAGAGGACAGCGTCCTGGCGCACCTGCGCGCCGGTGAAACCGTCGATCATTTCGAGACGCGACGGAGACGTAAGGACGGTTCCGAGGTTGTCATCTCGCTCACCGTTTCACCAATCATTGATGACGCGGGCGTCGTCATCGGGGCTTCCAAAATCGCGCGCGACATCACCGAACAAACGCGTCTGCGCGCCATGGCCCAGGAGCAGGCGGCGATTACGGAGAAATTGGAGGCCGTGGGTGCCACGGTTGCTTCGTCGCTCGACCGAAGCACCATCGTCCAACAAGTGACAGACTTGGCGACGGCCTACACCCATGCGCAATTCGGGGCGTTCTTCTCCAATGTCAAGGATCCGCAGTCGGGCGAGGCGTACACGCTGCACGCGTTGTCCGGTGCTTCGAAAGAAGCATTTGCCCAGTTTCCGCAACGTCGCGCCACGGCTGTGTTCGCGCGAACCTTTCGTGGTGAAGGCAGCGTCCGACTGGACGATCTCACGCAGGTGGACGATGTCACGCAGGCTCCGCGATATCGCAAAAACCCGCCTGACTACGGTATGCCGACCGGCAACCTGCCGGTGCGCAGCTATCTTGCGGTGCCGGTCAAGACGGTCTCGGGGGCGGTGCTCGGCGGGCTCTTCTTCGGACATTCGAAGCCGGGAATGTTTACGGAATACCACGAGCGCCTGGCCACGGGTATTGCCGCATGGGCCTCGCTCGCACTCGAGAACTCGCGTCTCTACGCGGTGGCACGTGAAGCCGATCGACTGAAGGACGAATTCCTGGCTGTGCTCTCGCACGAACTGCGCACGCCGCTGAACGCAATCCTTGGATACGCAAGGCTCCTTCGGGGGGGAGTTCTCACCGCTGAGAAAGCTGAGCGGGGCATCGAGACGCTCGAACGCAACGCGACGTCGTTGACACAGATTGTGGAAGATGTGCTGGACGTGTCGCGGATCGTGTCGGGCAAGATTCGCCTGGACGTTCAACCGGTTGAACTGGCGCTGGTGGTACACAATGCCGTCGCTACAGTACAGCCTGCCGCTGATGCCAAGGGCATCCGCGTCCAGGCAATCGTGGATCCTCGCGTGGGTCCGATTTCCGGTGACCCCGATCGCCTCCAGCAAGTGGTCTGGAACCTGCTGTCCAATGCGGTGAAGTTCACGCCCAAGGGAGGACGTATTCAGGTTCGTCTGGAGCGCGTCAACTCGCACGTCGAACTGGTCGTCAGTGATACAGGGCTCGGCATTCGCCGCGATTTTCTCCCGTATGTCTTCGAACGCTTTCGGCAGGCCGAGGCCGGAACCACTCGCAAGATCGGAGGGCTCGGACTGGGCCTCTCGATTGTGCGTCACATCGTCGAGATGCACGGAGGAACGGTAAAAGCGTCAAGCGACGGGGAAGGCAAGGGTGCCACGTTCCGCGTTCGACTGCCGCTGATGATCGTGCATCATGAAGGACTGGCAGGCCTGCGCGAGCATCCGCGCACGGAACGGATGTCGCCCTTGTCGGGACTGCAGGACCTCAAGGGCATTCGGATACTCGCCATCGATGACGAGGAGGATGCGTTGGCGCTCCTTCGCGTGGTTCTTGAAAGCGCTGGTGCGGAAGTGACGACGCTTTCGTCAGCTGCTGTCGCGTTGGAGCAAATTGACGCGGTCAAGCCGGATGTACTGGTTGTCGATCTGGGCATGCCGCTGATGGATGGATTTACATTCATCGCACGGCTGCGATCGTCTTCGAGCCCAGCCGTTCAGAACATCCCTGCGGCCGCGTTGACGGCGTTCGCGCGATCGGAAGATCGTACCAAGGCCCTGCGAAACGGATTTCAAATCCATCTTGCCAAGCCCATCGATCCCGGTGAACTTGTTGCCGCCGTGTCCGCGCTCGCAAAGCGGCCCCGGCAGTCCGTATAGAAGATCCAGAGATTTTCAGCGGTCCGCCTGATCGGGCATCGTGTAAGGCAGACCTTCGAGGCGCGCGCAAAACAGTCATGATATCAGGCGTGGACCTCGTCACCGCTTGCTGGACGGGACTGTCGGGCTGGGTGGTTCAGGCGGTGGGGGCGTAATCATCCGGTGTTCCATTGTTTTGGCGTGACTCTCGCAGAACGCCTCGATGAGTTCCGTGTCGGGGAGCAGATTCAGCGTGGTGGTGAGAGTCCAGGGTTTCAGAAACGCTTTGGGATCATCGATTGTGATACCGAGCTCGATGTGACCGACGTCCACGCGACGAAATCGCTCGGTGACGCGCAACGCATCACTGTGTGGGCGTGCGACCAGCGTGTCCAGCCATCCGCCGTCCTTGAACCCGGTGGTCTCGACCACCAGGACATCCCCGTCCCATCGTCCCACTGAATAGCCCAGCCATGTGGGTTCGTTGACGGGCGGCAGCGATCGCCCGTCGGTGAAGATCTGCCGGAAGATCATCCCCACCAGGGTTTCGTGGAGGAACACCGTAAGCTGCGAGGTCTGCAGAATCTTGAACGGTCCTCCCCCGAAATCGATTCGCGGAACGCCGGGTGGAAGACAGTAACCGTACGGATCATCGATATGATTGCGGTCGGCGCGCTGCTTCTGGATGCCCGCTGCCCAGCTTGTCATGACGACATCTTCGGGCTTGACGTCCCTTGCAATGTCAAAAAACAAACTCTTCAGAAAGCACGCGTCGCGCCCGTAGATCGCGCAGTCGGCAGCCCAGATGCCCGACAGGTCGGGCTTTCCCGCGGCAGTTCTTGGCGGCGGCGCCGTGAGGTTCGGCTTGCCGTCGGGCAGCCGCGGAACATCCGGAGCCGCGAAGTTCAGCCACTGGGCGTCGGCAGAGGTGGCCAGCAAGAAGAGCAACGCTGGTACGAACACCAGATTGCGAATGTGCATGTTCATGTCGTGAAAGATTGCAGTGGAGAATAGCACGCCCGCCAGTTCGTCAGAGGATGCAAACGCCATGTATTCCTGTAGAATGAATTTTGAAGCCACCCGGCGTGCCGATGGCGGTCCGAGCGACCGTAGGACGCCCCGGGCGAGCTGTCGCGACCCAGCTTCGACCGGTCTCGTGGTGTTCCCGGTTGCAGAAGGGTGCGCGGCATGGCTCCTGCCTCTGGCCTCGTCTCGACATTCATCGATCGTCACTTCCGGCACTTCAATGCCGCCGTCCTGAAGGACGCCGCGGATGCGTATACCCGGCACCTCGACAGGGGTGGCCGGATGCTGGTCACGCTGGCTGGAGCGATGAGCACCGCGGAGCTCGGCTTGTCGCTTGCGGAGATGATCCGGCAGGGCAAGGTCCACGCGATCTGCTGCACGGGTGCGAATCTCGAAGAGGACGTGTTCAACCTCGTCGCGCATTCGCATTATGTCCGGGTGGCACACTACCGTCATCTGACGCCCGCTGACGAGGAGGAGCTGCTCGCGCGACATCTCAATCGGGTGACCGACACGTGTATTCCCGAGGAAGAGGCCATGCGACGGATCGAGCGCATCGTGCTCGAAGACTGGATTGGCGCCGACACGAGAGGCGAACGATATTTTCCCCACGAGTTTCTCTATCGCGTCTTGCGGTCCAAGGTGCTGGAACCGTTCTACGAGATCGATCCACGTGAGAGCTGGCTGGTGGCAGCATGCGAGGCCAACCTGCCAATCTTCGTCCCGGGATGGGAAGACTCCACGCTGGGTAACGTCTTCGCGGCTCACTGCATTTCAGGCCGGTTGAAATCGCCGCACACCGTTCGTTCGGGTATCGAGTACATGGTGGCTCTGGCCGACTGGTATCAGCGGACCGCCGCCCAGGTCTCTATCGGGTTCTTTCAGATTGGCGGCGGCATTGCGGGCGATTTTCCGATCTGCGTCGTCCCGATGCTGCACCAGGACTTGCGGCTGCCGAACGTTCCGCTGTGGGGCTACTTCTGTCAGATCAGCGACTCCACGACCAGCTACGGGTCGTATTCGGGTGCCGTGCCCAACGAGAAGATCACGTGGGGCAAGCTGGCGGTCGACACGCCAAAGTTCGTCATCGAGTCGGATGCCACGATTGTCGCCCCGCTGGTGTTTGCGAAGGTGCTGGGATGGTAAAAAGAGGGTGCCGGGTGCTTGGTGCTGGGTGCGCCGGGCCGGGTGCTTGGTCCGCGGTGCCTATTTGCCCAGCATCTCGGATTCACCGCTGAGTCGCCGCAGCGTAACCTGGGTCTGTCGTTCTTGGCCCTGAATCACGGTGGGGGGGAACTTGAGGTGGATCTCATTCCCCACCAGCTCGTACCGGCGACGGAGCAGGTTGCCACCGCCCGGCGCGAGTGTGAGGACCTGGTGGTGGATCACCTCGCCAGGATGGACCGTGAGTACTGCCGTGTAGCCGACATACCCTGCAATGCTCCCCCGGGCTTCTTCGGGGGTCGCCGTCGTTCCGGCGAGCCGTTTGCGGTTGGCCGGTACGAAGTGGACGCCAATCAACCCGGACGGCGCATAAACGATGATGCTGGGGTCGCGCTTGCCTTCGGTGACGGTGGCGCCCGTCGCTGTTGCCACACTCTTCTCTCCAACCCACTGCCAGAATCCCACCACCTGCCGATACGCGGGTGAAAGGTTTTCGACTGGCGGGATTCGCTGCCAGACCGATCGTGTTGGAGTGGATGTGTCGGGATCGCCGGCGCGGCTCGTGATCGTCAGGCGATCGCCTTTGAGCTCGTAGTCGCGCACAAGCTCTTGACCCATCAGATTGGGATTGACCGAGCCCTGCGGCCGGTATTCGATCCGGCCCGCTTTCTCGTCCGCCCGGTACGTTCCCCAGAACCCGCGGTAAGAGTTGAAGGCCTCGAGTGCTTCCTCTGGAGTTGGTTGATTCTTGACATAAGGCTGACGACGGCCGCGTGTGACCACTTCCACGACGTGGCCAGCCGAATCCATGATGATCAACCCGCGCGCGTTCGTGATTGGCGACGGTGCGGCCTCATCGAGACGTTCGGCGCTGAGCATCGTCCAGCTCCCGACCAGTCCAGGGGCTGTCGCGTTCGTCGACTGTGCACGCGTAGCTGAATCAGACGTGAAAAGTCCGACTGCGAGGGCGACCGTCAGCCAGGTTTTTGACATTGTTCGAATAATACTGCAGCCGCCCGGGCGAGTGTTTACATCACTCGCGTGGTTTGCCGCGATTAAAGTCAGAAGGCCAGCCGCAGGCCGAACTGCATTTCTCTGGGGGTTTTTGCGCTGAAGATGCGGCCGAAGTTTGGCGTGTCGAAAATCCGGTTCGGAAGATCGAAGTTCGCCCGATTGAACAAATTGAAGACTTCCCACCGAAATTCCAGCTGAGTGCTCCCGCCAAGCCCCCATGTTTTGGCCAGTGCGAAGTCCATGTTTGCCAAGCCAGGTCCGAGGACGCTGTTGCGAGGGGCAGTTCCGAACGTGAACGGATCGGGAAGGGCGAAGACGGCGGTGTCGAACCATCGTTCAGGTGTTCTTTCGCCGCCGGCGAGGTTAGGGTCGCGCAGCTGATTGGGACGCTGCGCCGGTCCGGTACCGATATTCGCCTGATCGACGCCTAAGTTGACGGTGAACGGCGCTCCCGACTGCGCGATGAACACCAGGTTCGCACGCCATCCGCCAAGCAATGCCTGCGTGAGACTCCCGGAACCAAAGGTGGGCAACTGGTACAGGCCGCTCGCGACGAACAAATGGCGATGATCGAAACTGGAGTACGCCCACTCGCCAGTATCGCTGAAGATATTCCGCACGTTTTGCGGCACGTTCGCCTCGGATTCGGTCGGGCCCGGGCTCGAGGCGTCGTCTTTCGAGGTTGATAGCGTGTAATTGAGGTTGAACGCGTAGTTGTCCCGGAACCGCCGCTCCGCTTTGAGCGTCAGGCCGTGATAGATCGATTTGCCGTCAAACCGGATGGCATTGATGCGACTCAACTGCGGGATGGGCCGGCGCGGCTGAATCGGCCCAGGGCCTGGCTCGGGAACGTTGTGAATGGTCGCGTTGTCTGCTCCAAGCGTCCAGGTGCCGAGATATGAGAGCTCGAGGACCGTACCCGGGAACCACTCGTGCTGGACCCCCGCGCTCCAGGACTGGCTGTACTCGACGTTGTACTGGTAATCCATCGTGCTGGCGCCAACGGTTCCAGTGGCGGTGCTGGTCAGGATGTCGGCCGTGCGCAGCGTGGGCACCGTGACGTCGACGGGGATATCAACCTGTTTGGTGAAAAAGAACGGCAGATTTCGCGCGAAGGCCGTCTGTACGCTGTAGGCCCACTGATTCAGAAAAATTCCGTATCCGCCGCGAACGACCGTCCGAGCATCGTTGAGACTGAGCGCGAAGCCCAACCGCGGTGCCAGTCGAACGCTGCCTGGATCCAGAAGTCCACGACCCCACCCCGCTTCCGCAGAACTTACCGAGTCGATGGGAATCAACGGCAGCAGGTCCAGGGCATCCGGGTGAATGTTCCCGTTCTCATCGCTCGCGATGACGAATCGCCCGCCCGGCGCCGACAGATCGATCGATGACAACCTGTTGTTGACGTCGTACATGTGCTGGTTGAATTCGTAGCGCAAGCCCAGGTTGAGGGTCAGGTTGTCGCGCATCTGCCAGTCGTCCTGCGCGTAGACATGAAGCCAGTTCGTGCGTCCATCTTCGTCACCCCGCCCGATGCCGGACACGGCGGACGTCGGATAGCCGAGAAGGAAATCGCCAAAGGCATTTCCGGTGAACTGCCCCGTGTACGTGAATGCGCCGCGCGCGTTGTCCGGCTGTTCGGGCTGCAGTTGCAGGTGGAAGTAGTAGGCGCCGAACTTGAAACGATGCGGACCGCGGTCGACCGTAAAGTTGTCGTACACCTCGAAGTGGCGGTTGTTGCGGAACACGAACGAGGTGGGATCGCCCATCGTGCTGTACAACCCGCGCGTGGAGATCTGCGGATATCCAACGTCGCGAGGATCGCGTGTGACGCCCTGCAGGCCGACCTGCCCCGCAAAGTCCACACCGCGATTGACACTGGCCTGGCCTCCTCCAACGCTCATCCAACCGAACCGCACCTCGTTCAGCAGCGAACCGCCAAACACGCGCATGTGGCTGGCGACCAGATTGCGTGTCCGTGTGGTCAGGTTCCGTCCGAACCCTGGCACGAGAGCTTCCTGAAGCACGCTCGTTCCGAACGGCTGGGTCTCGTCGGCGTCGAACGTACTGAAGCGCGCCAACACCGTGTCGTTGGACGTCAGGCGATGATCGATTCGGACGCTGAACTGGTCGATCTGTCGATCCTGCTCTTCGACCGCCGTGAGGTTCTGAACCACCCCCTGCGTGGTCGGCGGAGCGATCTTTTCAAGAAACGTCGAGGCGATGGGATCGATACGGTTAGTCGGAATCTGATTGTTTGCAAACGGCTGACAGACACCGGTTGTGGGAATGGTCAGCGGATCGCAGACCGGTGCGGAACCCGACAGGTCACCACGGCGCGCAGCAAGCGTCGGCACGGAAAACGTTCGAGTCAACGAGCGCCGCATGCGCAGGCCCTCGTAACTCACGAAAAAGAACGAGCGGTTCAGAGCCAGTGGTCCACCCAGCGTTCCCCCGAACTGATTTTGATTGAGCGGGGGAATGGGCTCGTTCGCGGGATGGAAATAGTTGGCAGAATCGAACGCATCGTTGCGGAAGAATTCGAACAGGCTTCCGTTGAAGAGATTGGTCCCGGCTCGCGTGGCCACGTTGATGAGCGCCGATGCCTTGCCACCAAACTCCGCCGGGTACATGGATTTCTGAATCTTGAACTCTTCGATCGAATCGACCGACGGGTTGATGACGAGATTGTTGAACAGTTCGTCGGTGACCTTGGTCCCGTCGAGCAGGTAGATGTTGTGCCCGGAACGTTGACCACCCACGTTCGGGAGTGGACCGGCCTGCTGAAGGGCTTCGCCGCGCGTCCCGCCGGGAGGAATGACGACTGCGTCGCTCAGCTGAGCCAGCGAGAGGAAGTGGCGGCCATTGAGCGGGATCTGCACGACCTCTCGGTTTTCGATGACGTCGCTGATCTCCGCGGTGTGCGTCTGCAGGAGGGGGGTGCGTCCTTCGACGGTCACCCGTTCGGCAAGGCCCTCGAGGCCCAGCGTAAATTCCAGATTGAGTGTGCCTCCAATTTCCAGAACCACGCTCTGTGACTGCAGCGCAAACCCGGAGAGTGTGACCGTGATTTCCCAATTGCCAATCCGAAGGGCGGGGAAGAAGAAGCGTCCTTCGTCATCTGTGACACGTTGCGCGGTCAGACCACTGGCCGCGTGTCTCACGCTCACGGTGGCGCCGGGCAGTACCCCGCCCGAATTGTCTCTGACCATTCCCCGGATTTCGCCCGAGTTGGACTGTGCCCAGGCGGATGTTGAGTCCAGAACCAGAACAAAGACGAAGATACAAACGAAGAGCCAGACCGCGCTCTTAGGCCTGAAGGAGACGACCGGCGCAAAGGGACGGCCTCGCTTCATCCGTCCCTCAGTCTATCAGCTGAGCCGCGCGTAGTGCCCGGCTACGGCTTTAACTGGACGCCAATCACGGCCCAGTCCGTCGTGCCATTCAGGGTCCCGTTCAAGGGCAGCGACGTGGAAGTGGGCACGGCGCGGTCCACGATTGCAATCCTGACCACTTCGCCGCCACTCCCCTGCGTGGCTTCGATACGCTCTGTGTAGCCCGAGCCGGGCGAGTTTGTTCGCGTTCGTGTCGCCACCGCGCCAAGCACGACAGCGTTGGCCTGGGTGGTGGTCACGTTGAACGAATAGGAACTCGTATCCGAGCCACCACTGCACGCGCCATTGATTCCGTTTGTGTTGCCGGTTGTGAGCAGCGCCACAGGATTTGTCGGAGCAGCGCCGGAATATCGTGCCACAGTCATGACCGCAGTCGCGGCTGTCGATTCAAGTGTCGCGGTGACCGTTCCCGGTGTGGCATTGCCCTGGGCCCACCAGACTTCGATGCCCGTCTGCTCTCGTCCGGCGCACTGCGCGGCAACCCGCGTCCATGTCAGGCCCATACCGTTGACCGTACTGACTGCCACGTTGAACCTCGTGGAGACGGCGGCCAGGTACAAATGACCCGTTACAGCGGTCATGTTCGTGACCGCGATACTGGACAAGTCTGACGAGGCTCCTTCGCGCACCTCCTGGAAGGCTGGAGCTGTCGTGCCGGCAGTAACCCCGGTCCCATCGAGCGACACGAGGAACGGATTCTCGTCGGGATCGGTACTTGGAATGGTCAAGGTGGCGCTCTTGGGACCCTCGTTCAGGGGGCTGAAGCGGACGTCGATCGCGCCCGTCGCCCCCGGCCCCAGCGTGAAGCCGGATTGGCCGCTCACAATCGAAAATGCCGACGCGTCGGCGCCAGTTAACGACGGGGCGTTTACGACCAGGTTGCCGGTCCCGGTATTCGAAACAGTAAAGCTAATCACCTGGTTCGCACCGACGGACACATTCCCGTAGTTGTGGCTCGTGGGTGTGACAGCGATGTCCGGCGTCGTGACCCCGTTGCCGCTCAGCGCGACGTCAAGCGGACTTTCATCGGGGTCGTCGCTCGCGAGGCGGAGCGTTGTCGCTTTGGTTCCCGCCGATGTCGGTGCAAAACGGACATCGAGGTTGCGCGTGCCTCCGGGCGCTATCGTGAAAGGTGCGGCGCCCTGTGTAATCGCGAATTGATTCGAGTCACCGCCGACCAGACTCGTGCTCGTCACGTCCAGATCGGCGTTGCCGACGTTGCGAATGACAAACGTTTGTGTCGCATTAGCCCCCACCGGCACATCGCCATAGGCGTGTGTCGCCGGGACGCCATCGATGTCGGGCGCTGGCGCCGCGGCATGCCGGAGTTCGACTCCGACGACCGCCCAGTCCACAGTGCCGCTCAACGTTCCATTCAGCGGCAGTGACGTCATCGAGGGAACAACGCGGTCGACAAGAGCAAGGCTTGCCGTATCTGCGCCGGTGCCCTGAGCCGTCTCGATCCGTTCCGTGTAACCGGACCCTGGCGTATGCGCCCGGGTTCGCATGGCGACGGCGCCAACGACAACCGCGTTGTTGTCGTCGGTTGTCACGTTGAACGAATAGCTGCTACTGTCCGTGCCTCCCGAGCATTGGCCGTTGACGCCATTCGTATTGCCGGCGACGAGGAGCGCCACCGGGTTGGTGGCTGCGACGTTCGAATACCGGGCAACGGCAATGGCGGCATTGCCGGGTGTGGACTCCAGCGTGGCCGTCACGCTTCCGGTGGTGGCGGCCCCTTGTGCCCACCACAGCTCGAGTCCGGTCTGATTGCGCCCGGCGCATTGCCCCACGAGTCGCGTCCAGGTGAGACCAAGTCCGGTCATCGTGTTCACAGCGTAGTACGGTTTGCTCGAGACCGCAGCCAGATACACATCGCCGGTCGCACCCAGCAGGTTCATCGTCGTGGTGACCGTGTCGGAACTTGCCGCACCACCCTCTCTCACTTCTGCGAAGGTTGGGGTCGTTGACCCTCCACCACCGCTCGTGCCGCCGCCCGTCAGTGCGATGAGCAGCGGGTTTTCATTCGGGTCGTTGCTTGGAATGCTGAGCGTGGCGCTCTTCGCCCCCTGTGTCGATGGGCTGAAGCTGACCTCGATGGGGCTCGTCGCGCCGGGCGCGAGCGTAAACCCGGATTGGCCGTTGACGATGGCAAATGCGGCCGCATCCGCGCCCGTCAATGTGGATGCACCCACGACGAGGTTGCCGGTCCCGGTGTTGGAAACGGTGAAGGTGTTCGTCACACTGCTGCCCACGTTCACATTGCCGTAGTTGTGGCTCGTGGGCGCCACGGAAATATCGGGAGCAGTGGTCCCGACGCCGCTCAGGGCAACGTCCAGGGGACTCTCATCAGGATCGTCGCTGATCAGGCGCAGCGTGGTCGTCTTGGTTCCCCCCGACGTAGGCGCAAACCGAACTACGAGATTGTGAGTGGCGCCGGGGGCAACCGTGAAGGGCGCGCTGCCTTGCGTGATGGAAAACTGACTGGCATCGCCACCAGTCAGGCTGGAACCGCTCACATCCAGGTCACCGGTACCCACATTTTGAATCGTGAACGTCCGCGACGTGTTGCCACCAACCGGCACGTCACCATA
Organism: Vicinamibacterales bacterium; assembly: GCA_036556585.1. Taxonomy (GTDB): domain Bacteria; phylum Acidobacteriota; class Vicinamibacteria; order Vicinamibacterales; family JAMQPK01; genus DATBJG01. The sequence goes on along the minus strand of DATBJG010000374.1, from coordinate 4,309 downwards.
TGCATGCGTCGACGGAACACCATCGATGTCGGGCACCGGCGCCGCCGTGCCATGCCGCACCTCGACACCGATGACTGCCCAATCCACGGTTCCATTGAAGCTTCCGTTCAGTTGTAGTGACGAGGGTGTTGGCACTGCCCGATCGACCAGAGCAAGACTGGCCGTATTTGCGTCCGAACCCTGGGCCATTTCTCCTCGTTCCGTGTAGCCCGAGCCCGGTGCGTGCGACCGGGTTCGCATGGTCACGGCACCAAAGACAACCGAATTGGTGTCGTCCGTCACGACGTTGAACGAGTAGCTGTCGCTGTCGGAGCCTCCCGAACACTCCCCATCAATCCCGTTCGTATTGCCGGTCATCAGCAAATCGACCGGGGCACTCGAAGCGACGTTCGAGTAGCGTGCCACCGCAATCGCCGAGTTGCCAGGCGAGGACGCCAACGTGGCCGTGACATTTCCAGATGTCGCGGAGCCTTGCGCCCACCAAAGTTCGATGCCCGTTTGATTGCGTCCGGAGCACTGGGCTGCAAGTCGCGACCACGTCAACCCGAGGCCGGTCATGGTGTTGACCACCGTGTACGGCTTGCTCGAGACGGCGGCGAGATACAGATTTCCGGCAACGCCAGACAGGCTCGTTCCGGTCGTGACGCTGCTGGAGCTTTGCGCGCCGCCCTGCTGTAACTCCTCGAACGTCGGCTCCGTGGCGCTGCCGCCACCTGTCGTTCCCGTCCCCGTCAGCGGGATCAGGATTGGGTCCTCATCGGGGTCATTGCTCGGGATGCTCAACGTCGCGCTCTTGGTTCCCGCTGAAGACGGGTTGAAGCTGACCTCGATCTGATCGCTTTGCCCGGGCCCGAGTGTGAAACTTTCGTCGCCACTAACGATGGCAAACGATGACGCCTGGGGACCCGTCAGGTTCGACCCGCCGACGGCCAAGTCGTCGTTTCCGGCATTCGAAACCGTAAAGCCGTGGATGACGGTGGAGCCGACAGGTCTGGATCCGAAGTTGAACGACGTCGGCGTGACGGCAATATCGGGTTCCGGGACGGTTCCCCCCGAGCCGCTGGTTACCACTTTGACGCCTACCCAGTCGAGGTCGAAGTCGCGTGAGGTCGAGCTCGACACGCTGGACACGCGGACTCGAAAATTCGCATTGCTGAAATTGGCGGGCGACCAGCTGCGGTTCCAGTCATCGGTCGGACCGCCAAGAACGTAGCGTTCCTCGTTGGTACTCAGCGTGGACGTGGATTCGGCGCCCGTCCAGCTACTGCCGCCGTTCCATGAAAGAGCAGCGCACAGCTTTGGTGAATTCGAAGCCGAATCGGCCTTGGCATCGATCAGCACCTCGATGCCTTCGATCTCGGCGCCGCTCGGGATCGAGAAGTTGTAGTTGTAAAAGAGGTGCTTGTCCTTGGTGCTGCCCGTGCAGCTGGTGCTGGTCCCGGTGCTGCTGTTGATATCCCGGGCGAAGACACCGTCGTCGGCATACGCGTTCGTCGGGTTCTCTTCGAACCCGTCATCGTCGCCGGCGCTGCTGGTCACTGGCGCATTGGCCGTTGGGCTATGAGTCGTGCCACCAGAGCTTCCTTTAATAATGGTGAAGGTGTCGCGTATGGTTCCGTTCGACTGAAGAAACGTCGCGTCGAGCCGGTTATCGTCAATGTCGAGGATTAACGAGCCCAACACGCTGAGAGAGTTGAACATGGCCGGATGGTCCATCGACCCGTCCGAGCTGAGCTTGCCGGAACTTCCAGCCACGGTGTACACAGTCCCGCGATGGGGGTCTGGGCCGGACGACGGTTTTGTGTACGCGCCGGTACCGGTCGGGCGTCCATCGCCCGCATCGAGGATCATGCCGGGAATCAACGTGCCCGATGTCCCGTAATGGCTGTCGATCAGGAACGAGCGCTCGTAAGAATGACTGTGTCCGGTCAGGACGAGATCGACGCCGAAGTCTTCGAGAATCGGCAGCGCATTCTGGCGCATCTGGGTGGAGATGCCTTCCGAATCCGAATCGTGCGAGCCTTTGCTGTAGGGGGGATGGTGCCAGTAGGCAATGATCCAGTCCTGATTGGTTGCCAGCAGGTCGTCCTGGAGCCATTGCAGCATTGCCCCCGAAACCGTGCGCGGGGAGTCGAACGAATCCAGCACGACGAAATGAATGTTTCCGTAGTCGTACGAATAGTAGGCCTCCGTCCCGGATGCCACGCCGCCGGCTTCCGCGTTCCTGGGCAGCGAAAACATGTCGTAGTACGGACCCGTCTGGGTGCTGGAATTTGCCGACGCGCCGTCGTGATTGCCCAGCGACGGCCACAGCACCGACTTGCGCAGCATTTCCGGGTACATGTTGAACACGCCCGTCTGATACTGGCTGTCGGTGCCGCTTTCGTACGCGTTGTCGCCAAGCATCAGCCACAGATCGGTGTGACGTGTGCCGGTGAACTGGTAATAGGCGTCGCGAACGGCTCGGGCGTTTTGAGTTCCCGATCCTGAATCCCCCAGTACCCAGATGCGGGTAGCCTTCGACGAGCCGATGGACGGCGCCGTCACGAAGAAGTGATTCGTGTCGTTACCGGCCAGAATCTGTGTGGTGGTGCCAACTGCGTAGTAGTACCGCGTGTTGGGGGAGAGTCCCGTCAATGTAATTTCGTGTTCCGTCTTCAGCGTCGCATTGACCGAGACCCAACTCAAGCAGCCGGTCTTGCCCACGCAGAGGCCGTAGCTGACCTGGCTGTTGGTGGCCACGTCCGTACGCCATCGCACCACGATTCGGTTGTGGGATCCCATCTGCAGGTAGGGACCTCGCGTGACGACAGCCGCTTCGGCCGCCGTTGCGATGCCGAGCGCGACCGCGATGATGAGCAGGGCGATTCTGCGTCGTCCATACCGTGCATTCATGACGTGTCTCCGGCCTTCTCGCGGATTCCTGATGCCAAACGAAAGCGATTACGCCGCCGGGGCGGGCTCAGGCATCTCTCGGATTTCGCGGCGATATCGGGAGCGGACGTTGCTGGCGACCGGTGGTGGCACCTGCCCGGCGCGCGCGTCCAGAATCGCGCAGGCCAACTCCCAACGCTCGCGTCGATGAGCGTGCGTGTCGAGCCGTGGGAGAGATTCGTCGACGGACTGCAATCACGTGGGCGCCGTCTCCGTCGGTACGACCCTGAAAGTCCAGTCCGATGTGAGAGAACTGAAGGGTGATTCCGAGATCCGGACCGAAGAGGCGCCCGCCGGCAATTCGGTCGTGAAGACTCTGGTGCCCTGCCAGGATCGTTGCCGACAGCAGCGCACACCACGCCACAAGAAGGAGCGGCATCAACGTCACGGAGAGCGGGAACGCCCGTCCGGTCTCAAGCGGGCGCTCCAAACGCGACCGTGCGTTTCGGAACAGGGGACTCCGTTCGTGGTAACCCATTTTCACAACATGACTGCTTCGCGCCGGCGCCAACCTCACCCGAACTACACCCATGACCAGCTGTCGCGCAGGCGACGATTGGCATTATGTTGGGCTTGGAACACGAACAACATGGCCCGTTAGGGCCTTCCAAGCCACCCGCGCGTGCGTGGCTGCGTTCCCGTTGCGATGGCCCCTACGGGTGCAACTGAACACCGATGGCGGCCCAGTCCACGGCGCCGCTCAATGTCCCATTCAGCGGCAGCGACGTCGGCGTCGGAACCGCCCGATCGGCGAACGCAATCGACACCATGTTCGCGCCCGTGCTCTGGGTCATTTCGGCTCGTTCCGTGTAACCGGCTCCCGGTGTGTTCGTTTGGGTGCGCATGGCCACCACGCCAAACACGAGCGCGTTCGCCTGGTTGGTCGTGACGTTGAAGGAATAGGCGGCGCTGTCGACGCCGTTTGCACATGCACCATTGACGCCGTTCGAGTTCCCGGCCACGAGCGGTGCAACTGGGTTGGTCGTCGATACGCCCGAATATCGCGCCACGGCAATCAGTGCGTTGGCAGGCGCCGATGCCAACGTTGCTGTGACGGTTCCGGTCGTGGCGGTTCCCTGCGCCCACCAGAGTTCGAGACCGGTCTGATTGCGTCCGGCGCACTGCGCAGCCAGACGCGTCCACGTCAGCCCGAGACCCGTGACCGAAGTGACTTGCCGATGTGTTTTGGCCGAAATGGCAGCCAGGTACAGATGTCCGGTCGCGCCCGTCACGGCCGTCGCGGTCGAGACGGTGGCGAGGTTGGCCGAGCCGCCTTGTCGCACATCGACGAACGTCGGTGGCGTTGCGGGGCCGCCAGTTCCCGACAGGCTGATGGTCACCGGATTTTCATCCGGGTCGTTGCTCGGGATGGTCA
>DATBJG010000373.1:0-3342 GCA_036556585.1 Vicinamibacterales bacterium | reverse complement strand
CGAGCATCGGATGGGCTGCTCGGAACGTTGCACGCAGACTATCTGATCTGCACGCTTCCAGCCCCCGCGCTCAAGATGATCCGGATCACGCCTTCTCTACCATCGTCCCAGCTCGAAGCCATTGAACGACTGCCGTACGGAACGGCCACTCGAACTGCACTTCAGTTCGCGCAGCCGACCTGGCGCGCACCGGGGAAACCTCGAGCCTACGGAACCGATCTGCCAATTGGTGTGGTCTGGGATGGTAATGAAGAACAGAAAGGCACGTCGGGAATCCTGACGTTGCTCGCCGGGGGCTCCGCCAGCCGTCAGACGCGTGAGTTGCTCGCACGTGGCGGTGTGGCCGAGATTGTCAAACAGCTCGACTGGTTATCGGTCGATCGAACACAACTAGTCACGCACCGCGTCTTCAGTTGGGAAGACGATCCCTGGGCTGGCGGCGGCTACGCGTACTTCTCGCCAAGCTACGACCCTTCGTGGCGCACCTGGCTTGCGCGACCCACCGGCCGTTTGCTGTTCGCCGGCGAGCACACCAGTTTTCGATGGCAAGGCTATATGAACGGCGCCGTGGAAAGCGGGCTCAGAGCTGCTGCCGAAGTACGGGCGAGACAGAGCGGGCTTCTCTAGTCGTCTTGACTCCCCAAACTTGCGCCAAATGAGTCAAGTTTGTCGGGTCAAGACGACTGGCCCCCGCGAAGCGGGGCAATTGAGGAATGGACAAGGGTTTCACGAGTACGACAGGCCGGGATGCACCATCGTCAGGAGCATCGAGAACAGAGGGTCGGTGAACGCTGGAAAGATCTGCCAGGCCACAACGAGACCCAGCATCGACATCATCGCGTTTGATTCCAGAGCACGCAGGCTCGCCGCGTGGTGTTCGGGAAGGACGATCCGAATGACCGCGAAGCCATCGAGTGGAGGCACGGGCAGAAGGTTGAACAAGCCGACGAACACGTTGAGCACGAGCAGTACTGACAGCGCCGTGGTCACGAAGCTGGGGCCACCGCTCGAGACTTCGACCAGCGTTTGAAGGTTCGCGGTGTCGGGTGGCACGAACCATCCGACCGCGAGACCCATTTTGAGCAGCATAAACGCGGCGACCGCGATGAGAAAATTGCCGGCTGGCCCTGCCGCCGCCATGACCGCTGCGCGGCGCGGGTAACGCTCCGCCCACCGTGGATCGTAAGGGGCACTGGCCCAGCCCATCGCCCAGCCCTGCGTGAACGCCGTCAGGAGCGGCACCACAAGCAGCCCGATCGGCTCGCGCATGATGTGTGGTACGGGGGAAAGCGAGACTTGTCCGCCGTGATAAGCGGTTGGATCGCCCCCTTTCCAGGCAACGAAGGCATGCATGGCCTCGTGTACGGTTGTGGAGAAGAGGAAGGCGGTGAACCAAATGAGCCCGGTGGCGAAATCAATTTCCATTTGTCTGAGGGTCCATTCGCATTATCGGTCCGTGTGCACCAATTACTGTCGACGCAGCCCCAATCGAATCCCGAGCCCCGGATCCCGAGCCCTGATGTAATATTCGCTCGTCGAGGAGGACTGACGTGCGAAGAACGCAAATGACGACTTTGCTGCTTGGGCTCGTTCTGGCGTCAACCTTCGACAGCGGAACAGCTACCGCGCTGCAGTCGCCGCCGGCATCTCCCGCCCCGGGCACGGGAAAGTTGATTGTCTACGGCGACATGGCGCTCTTCCAGCCGCCAGGCCATCCCGAAAATTGCATCCTCAGGAATCGGTTCAAGCGCGGTGAGCCGGTTGGATGGCGCATGTTCGTTGCCGATCCTGCGACCGGTGATCGTGAAGCGTCGGCCCAGCTCGTCGTTCACCTGACTGTCGCTGGAAAAACCATCGACATACCGATGCGATATCGCGCGACCGAGAAGCAGCCCGAACGTCAGTTCTGGGTTGCCAAGTGGATTGTTCCACAGGACACGCCGGTTGGCATCATCCGCTACACGGTCACGGCGACGGACAAGTTCGGCCGGAAAGGCGAGTTCAAGCCGTTCGAGGTCCAGGCTTCGCAGTTGACGATCGTGGAATGAGCCGGACAAAAGTGTCACTGGAGCTTTCAAATTAGCACGGACCAGGTCGGTCCAAGACCCGCCACCAATCAGTTACGTCCCCCAATCGGCGGCATCTGAGTTGCGAGTGTGCCGCCTATGCGCATTGAAGTCATTACCCTCGTCGCAGTGCTGGGCATGTCCGTGCAGCCGCAGCTGGCAACCGCGCAACAGCGTACACCGCGTGCGTCGGCATCGGTACTGTCAGAGCACCACCTCGAAGCCCTGAAGTCCATGACCCCGCAGCAACAGGCTGAGTTGCTGCTCGAGCGCGCCATCAATCGCTATCGGGGAGCCAATGAGGAAATCATCGCTCGGGCGCCTGGATGGCTCGGCCACATCACGCTGACGCCGGGCCTCGAATCACTCTTCAGGATGGCGATCAATTCGGACGACATGCGCGTGCGCACGGCGGCGATCGAGATGAACGTCTCGGCCCGAGGTCTGTCGCGCGAGTCTGCGACCATCGATCGCCTCGAGGTTGACGCTCGGTTCGGTGGGCAAGGTCCTCGTGCGAACGCCCTGTGGGACATCGGCCTGCTCGGCAACCGTGGCATCCAGCCAGAGCGCGCCTTCGAGATCATCACAAGCAGTCTGCAGGACCCCAACGTGAACATCCGGTACTGGGCGGTCGAAAGTCTCGCGTTCCTCGGCACCGACGACGTGATCGAGCCGCTGCTCGAGATCTTCCACGACGACCCTTCAGCAATGATTCGCGAGCGCGCGGCGTGCAGCCTGGCCCAGTCGGGTATGCTGAATCAACACCAGAGGTGGCGGGCAGTGCCGCGGCTTCTCGAGTACGCCGATGACTACTCGCTGGATTCCGAAACCCGGCAGTGGGTATTCCAGGCTCTGCGCGACATTACCGGCGAGACACTGCCGCCCGAGCCGTCCGCATGGCGGAACTGGTACATGCGCGCCCGGTAAGTCGAAGGAAGCGAAGGCGCGGAGAAAGCGTCCCGGTCCCGAATCCCTTCCCCCGAATGCCGACCCCCAGTTCGAAAGTCGGTTCACTCCAGAGCAAAGACCCAGACGGCGCCACCTTCCGGGACCTCCGGGTATTCCCCGGGAAAGATTCGATTGAGCGTGCTCTGCATTCCCCGCGGGTCTCCACCCCAACCCGCATGGACGGCAATGTACTGTTTGCCATCGATGGCAAACGTCGTCGGTGGAGCGACGATGCCAGAGTTCGTTGGAAACTCCCACAAGAGTTGTCCCGTCTGGGCGTTGAACGCATGAATCTTTCGATCGCTGGTGCCTCCGGTGAAGACGAGTC
>DATBJG010000372.1:0-7538 GCA_036556585.1 Vicinamibacterales bacterium | reverse complement strand
CCATCGGGCTCAATCCCTGGCGCGAAATTGGAGAAGGTCTCAAACGACTCCGGACAGATCGAGTTCTCTGGCTCACCGTCCTTGGCATTTCGTATTTCTGGTTTCTCGGAGCCTTGCTCCAGCTCGTGATGGTGCTGTTCGGCACGCAGGTGATGAGGCTCGACGATCGCTGGGTCGGGGTGTTGACGGCTTTTGCTGCCGTGGGTATCGGCGTGGGCAGTCTCGTTGCGGGACGCCTGTCGGGAGACAAGGTCGAGCTCGGACTTGCCCCAATCGGATCGATCGGGATGGGTCTGTCGGCCATCGTGTTGTCGCGCTGCACCTCGTCCTTCACAGCTGCAGCGACGAGTCTCGCGTTCGTGGGTTTCTTCGGAGGGCTCTTTGCCGTTCCGCTGAACGCCCTGTTGCAGCAGCGCAGCGGTGATCGCGAAAAAGGGCGCCTGATGGCGACCAACAATTTCATGAATGTGATCGGCATCCTGTGCGCATCGGGAGCACTCTGGCTGTTCAGCGATATTCTGGAACTCTCTGCAGATCAGATCGTCCTGATTTTTGGCGCCTTGACGCTGGTGTCGAGCGTTGTCGTTCTGAGCATCGTTCCTGAGTTCCTGATCCGGTTCTCCCTCTGGCTGCTGACCCATTCGATCTACAGGATTCGGATTGTCGGGCAGGAGCATGTGCCTTCACGAGGTCCGGCACTGCTCGTCTGCAATCACCTGTCGCACGTCGACGGCTTCCTCGTGGGCGCATGTGTCCAGCGATTCATCCGCTTCATGGTGTACCGGCCGTATTGCGAGATTCCCGGTACCCGATGGCTGTTTCGTCTGATGAAGGTGATTCCCGTATCGGAGGGCAATCGACGCGACGTCATGGAATCGATTGCGCGGGCTCGTGCGGAGCTCGAAGCCGGCCACGTCGTGTGCATTTTTGCTGAAGGTGGCATCAGCCGGACCGGGAACCTGCTGCCGTTCAAGCGGGGCTACGAGCGGATTGTCGCGGGGCTGGACGTGCCGGTGATTCCGGTCTGCCTCGATCGACTGTGGGGCAGCATTTTCAGCTTCAAACGTGGGCGCTTCTTCTGGAAATGGCCGGAGAGCCTGCCCTATCCGGTGACCGTGGCTTTCGGTGCGCCGCTCACTACGCGCGTTGGCGCTGCGGCAGCCAGGCTCGAGTTGATGGAGCTGGCCAGTCGCACCATCGAGACCCGCTTCGACATCGCCGGAACGTCCCGGCTTCTTCACAGGCAATTCGCGCGCAACGCCCGGCACCGTTGGGGGGCCTTGTGCATGAGCGACAGTACAGGCCGAAGGCTGACCCGCGGGAGAGTGCTGACTGGAGGTGTGTTGCTGGCCCGTTGGCTCCGGCTTCGTCATCCAGGGGAGCGCATGCTGGGAGTACTGTTACCACCCTCAGTTGGTGCGGCGCTCGTCAATCTCGGCGCCACGTTGGCCGGCCGTGTACCCGTGAACCTCAACTTCACCGCTGGCTCGGAGGCCATGACGCTGGCAATTGAGCAGTGCCAGATTCGTACGATCGTGACCTCGCGCGCGTTCGTGGCCAAAGTACCTGTCGGTGAGCTGCCGGGCCTCGTGTACATCGAGGACCTTCTCAAGAGCACCAGTGCCGCGTCACGCGTGTTGGCGTGGCTCGTGGCTCGATTTGCGCCGGTCTCATGGTTTGACTCGTTGCATGGCGCCGATCGGCGGTCGGTCGACGATCTGGCGACCGTGATCTTTTCGAGCGGCAGTACGGGCATCCCCAAGGGGGTCATGCTTTCACACCGCAACATTGGCGCAAACATCGAAGCCCTGGAGCAGCTGTTCTGGGTCTCGCCTGACGAGTGTCTGCTCGGAGTCTTGCCGTTCTTTCATTCGTTCGGGTTCACGGGCACCTTCTGGTTTCCGTTGATTGGAGGGTTTCCGGTGGTCTACCACCCGAATCCCATGGATGCCAAAGCCATTGGCGAGCTCGTACACGAACACAAGTCAACGATGCTCATCAGTACACCCACGTTCTACAACGCGTACCTTCGTCGGTGCACGCCGGAACAGTTTGCCAGCCTGCGACTTGCCGTCGTTGGCGCCGAGAAACTTCGAGAGCCGCTCGCAACGGCCTTCAAGGAAAAGTACGGCCTCGAGTTGCTCGAGGGGTACGGATGCACGGAGATGGCACCCGTCGTGTCCGTCAATATTCCGGATGTCACCGATGGTCATACACACCAGGTGGGGACCAAGCGTGGATCGGTTGGTCACCCGCTGCCAGGTGTTGTCACAAAGGTCGTCGACCCCGACACTGGCGAAGGACCGCTGTTCGGAACGCAAGGATTGCTGCTGATGAAAGGGCCGAATCTGATGCTCGGCTATCTCGGTCAGCCGGAGAAGACGCATGAGGTGGTGCGCGACGGCTGGTACGTCACCGGAGATCTTGCGATCATGGATGAGGACGGGTTCCTGCACATCACGGATCGGCTCTCCCGGTTCAGCAAGATTGGCGGCGAGATGGTCCCTCACATGAGGATCGAAGAGTGCATTAACGCGATGTTGTCCGATAGCACCGCGTCGATCGTGACGTCGGTGCCGGATGCATCGAGAGGCGAGCGACTCGTGGCGTTCTACACCGACCAGGAACTCCGTCCACACGACTTGTGGGAACAGCTGAGCAACACGGATTTGCCGCGGCTCTGGTTGCCCAAGCGTGAGGATCTGCACCAGCTCGAGGCAATTCCGACGCTGGGCACGGGGAAAGTTGATCTTCGCGCCGTCCGCACGCTGGCGCTCGAGCGGGAAAAGGCTCTACATGACGGCGCCACAGTTGGTCGCCGTTGACTTTCAGCTTTCGATCGCTGGTCCTGGAGTTTCAAGGTTCTCGTTCGGAGTGCGATCGTTTGGGGCGCATTTTGCCAAAGCGCTCGGAAGTTGAAAAGAAAGTACAGAGCCGCTAGCGTTTTGCCGATGAGACTCGGTAGGCAACATGTGACCGGGAGGGATGAAATGTTCAAGATCACTACATGTTCCGCATTGATCGTGATTCTTGCCGCTTGCTCGCCGGGTGGGTCACAGCAGACAACCGCTGGCAACGCGCAGGCTCCAACGGACCAGGCGACAGGAGCTCCAGCACAGCCTGGTTCTCCTGCGCTCGCACAGCCGGGTCAGGCCGTGGCTGCAGCTCCCCCCACGCCGTCAGCGGCAACGCCGGCCGCACCGCCGGTCGGATCGGCCGCTCCGAGTTCGGTCTCCGTACCAGCAACCCCGGCGGCGCCTCCCGTGCCTCCAAAGCCGCAGTTCAGAGAGGTCACGATTCCGTCTGGCACCCGGCTGAGCCTGACACTTTCAACGGCTGTGGCGTCGGATACCAGCAAGGTCGAGGATCCTGTCCGAGCCAGGCTTGCCAAGCCGATTGTCATTGAAGGTGTGAACGCGTTGCCCAAAGACGCAGAACTGGCAGGTTCGGTGCTCGAAGCCGAACGCTCGGGTCGCGTCAAAGGCCTTGCGACCATCGCGTTCCGTTTCCAACGACTGACGGCATGGTAAGAAACTCATGACATCCAGACCGCGCGAATCTCGCGGCAAGCTAAGTCCACCAAGAAGGAAGACGCGACGAAAGTTGGCATTGGTGCGGGAGCCGGAGCTCTGATCGGTGCGATCGCCGGCGGGGGTTCTGGTGCCGCGATCGGTACGGCCGTGGGCGCGGGTGCCGGTACAGGCGCCGTGATGGCCACGCGCGGTGACGAAGTGCGGCTCGCTGCTGGTGCGACGGTCACGACGACGCTACAGGAACCGCTCGTCGTACGAGTGCCCGTGAACGAAGAACCAGGAATCAAGAACTGAGAACTGAAAACTGAGAACTTAGAAAGTCACTCCGAGTGACAGCAGCGCGTAGCGTTTGTCCGACCCAGGCTTGAACACGTAGAACGTGCCGTTGAAATTCGAAAACGCGACACCGGCGAAGATTCCTCGCTGAACCTCACGATCGGTGTCGCGTACCCGCACGCGCTGTGTCACCATCCCTCCGCGCAACCATTCCGTCGGCCAGATGCTCAGCTCGGACCAGTTGTAGAACAGGTTGTTGGCGCGATCATGGGCGTCGATGAGGTACTCAGCTTCTGCGTAGAATTCGAGGAGCCGCCACGTCAGGTCCAGTTCAAGGGCGGGCACGACCGCGTCGGTGAGACCGACCAGGCCACCAAACATTGGCGTGAGAGCGAGTTTCACGGAATCTCCAAACTCGAAGTTGGCCCCCCCAAAAAACGACAGTGAGTCTCTGTCTTCGTAGTTGTACCGACTTTCGAGGTGCAGTCGTCCCCGATTGACCACCACCGTCGGCTGCAGGAACCAATCGTCACCTGGTAGGAAGTACGTGCCCACCGTGATGTCCCCGGACCACAGGCGGGTTGCCGTTGGCTCTTGAGCCAGAGCCTCCCGGGTTGTTGCACTCAGCATCAGGACGCTGACGGTTGCCACGAGAAGACATTTATTCTTCATATTCGAATAGCCGCCCTGCGAGCAATTCTGGTGCCTCTCCTTGGGCGGATTCAGGGCCACAGAATCCAGCTTTTTGACCTGAGAAGGTTCGCAGCCACGACATCTCATGGGTGTATGCTGTGACGCTTCGGCGAGCACCTGAAAGGCCCCGCCTCCCATGTTGCCAGCGTGCGATCGCCCAAATTTGGTCTGCAAGTTCGACAACTTTGTACTTTAGACTTTGCACCTTGAGCTTTTGATCGAGACGGCGCAATGACGAAGAAGGACCGACGGCCCGTTGCGGAGCTGCAGCGGTTGACGGACGCACGCGAATCCCAGGTGCCCTGGCGAAAGTGGGGGCCGCAGTGGGCGGACGGTCCGCGAAGACTACAGCGAATCGGGCGATGCGTGAAAGAGCGCCTGTTTGGCCCTGGTTGCCAACCGCAGCCTCGACGTCAAAGACGGATCAACAACTACCTCGTGGTGGACATGCTTGAACGTGGCAAGAACGTTGGCGTCGCTGAACGTCGTGGAGTCCGAGCATGACATCTCGCTCCAAGGAACTCGTCCAGCGGGCGGCGGCCTTGGTGCCGATGTTGCGGAAGACTGCCGCCGCTGCCGAAGCTGCCCGGCGGGTTCCGGAAGAGAGTTTCGACGCGCTCAGCGAAGCGGGCATCTTCAGGATGATGGCCCCGAAGCGGTTCGGTGGCGACGAAGCCGACTTTCAAACGCAATGCGATGTGCTGGCGGAAGTCGGGCGCGGTTGCCCTTCGACCTCATGGGTGGCGACGATCTTCAGCGCAATGGGCTGGCTTACGGGTGTGTTTCCGGACGAAGCTCAGGAGGAAATCTTCGCCGACCGCGATCCGAGAATCAGCGGGGTCTTCTCCCCGACTGGTACGGCCGTTCGAAAGGGTGGCGGGCTCGTCGTCAATGGGCGCTGGCCCTTCAACACCGGTGGGCACGGCGCGCGGTGGACCGTACTCAATGCGGTTCTTGGTGAGGGTGCTGGTATGCCGACCTGCGTCCTCGTCAAGAGCAAGGAACTCAAAAGGCTCGATGACTGGCACGCCAGCGGAATGGCCGCAACCGGCAGCGATACGATCGTGGCCGAAAACGTCTTTGTCCCCCTGCACCGCAGCCTTCCGCTGCCCGACATGATCGAAGCGCGCTACCCGTCGCGTCACAATGCAGACAATCCGTACTTCAACTATCCAACCGCCGCCGTGCTGACCGTTAATGCTGGTGGTACGCCGCTCGGCATCGCGCGAGGTGCATTGGAGACATTCTTCGAACGGCTCCCGGGTCGCGGGATCACCTACACCACCTACACAAACAAGGCGGAGGCTCCCGTCACGCATCTCCAACTTGGCGAGGCATCGCTGAAAATCGAATCGTCTGATGCACACGTGCGGCGTGCGGCAGCGCTCCTCGATCAGCACTCGGGAGGGGCGATGTCCATGGAGTCGAGGGTCAAGGCCCGTGCGCACATTGCGTACGCCACGGGCCTCGCACGTGAGGCCGTCGACATGCTGTTCTATGCGAGCGGCGCCTCGTCGATTCAGAGTGAGGTCCCGATCCAGCGGTTTCAGCGGGATATTCAGGCGCTGGCGAACCACGCCATCATGCACCCGCAAACGTCCTTTGAACTGTACGGCCGCGTGCTGTGCGGTCTCCCGCCAAACACGCCGTTGTATTGAGCCATCAGCCATCAGCCATCAGCCATCAGCTGTGAAATCACAGGACAGAGGTGACAATTCGAGCTCTCCTTTCTAAGCCTAAAAACCTTAGAGTTGGAGACCTGATGACGAACTCAGAGCAACGGCGGTTAACCCACTGGCGGCTGAAGATGCTCCAGGCGGCCACGAATGCCGGCAATGTGGCGCGCACCTGCCGGCATTTCGGAATTTCCCGCAAGACGTTCTACAAGTGGCGGCAGCGCTATCACCAGCACGGTGATGCGGGACTGGCCGACCGGGCCCGGGCGCCGCACTACTCCCCGCGGGCGACGCCGGCAGCGGTCGTGAGCAAGATCCTCTACCTCCGGCAACACTACCACTTCGGCCCGGGCAAGATTGCCGATTATCTGAAGCGGTTCCACGGCCTCTCGGTGGCGTGTGCCTCCGTGCATCGCATTCTGCGCCGGCACGGCATGAACCGGCTGCCGGCGAATCAGAAGTACCGGCGGCACGCGCACCGCTGGACGCGCTACGAGAAAGCGCAGCCGGGGCATCGGCTCCAGGTCGACGTGAAGTTTCTTGAGCGGATTGCCGGCACGCGCCGGCGGTTCTACCAATTCACGGCGATCGACGATTGCACCCGCATTCGCGTGCTGAAAGTCTACGACGCGTGCAATCAACGGACGGCCATCGCATTTATCGATGACGTCCTCCGGCGATTGCCGTTCCGCGTCCACGTCATCCAGACCGACAATGGCGCCGAATTCCAATCCCACTTCCACTGGCATCTCGAAGCCCTCGACATCCGCCACGTCTACATCCGGCCGCGGACCCCACATCTCAACGGTAAGGTCGAACGCTCCCATCGCGTCGACGACCAGGAGTTCTACCACCTCCTCGATCGTGACGGAATTAAGGACGACATTCACCTCTTCAACAAGAAGCTAAAAGAGTGGCAGGATTACTACAATTACCACCGGCCGCACGGGGCCTTGGCGGGCCAGACCCCGTGCGAACGGCTTCTGGCAAAGACGAGAGCCGGAGCGTCACCGGCGTCCTGAGAACTTACACCGACTCTCGCCGATCGACGAACGCTCTTATAGGCTGTCGCAGCTTGGCCTCGAACAGAGACGGCCTCTGCGACGCTCTGGGGCCCCAAGACGCCGCCTTGCGCCGCGAGGGATCCACCACCCACATTGCACGACGACCAGCAACGCGACCGCGTACATCCAGACGAGGACCGCGTCGGTCAGGCTTGTCCGGTTTCGGCATCGGATCCGTTTCAGTGAGTGAGGTAACCCGGGAAGGGCGGGAGACGAGCCATGGTAATCATGAAACGCTGTGCGATTTCGCTCGCCGCCGCGGCGACGAGTCTTGTCTGTCTCGTCTCCTGTGAGAA
>DATBJG010000371.1:0-31387 GCA_036556585.1 Vicinamibacterales bacterium | reverse complement strand
GAGAATGCCTTACCGTACTGGAAACGTTTACACAGTTGTTGGTGCCGAGTAACGAAGATACGACGAAAGTCTGCCCCGAACGGCCATTTTCAACTGGCGAAGTGGCCTCACCCGAGCTATACTGGTGGGACCTGCTTGGCGCTCGATTCCGGGCATACTGCTTCATAACCACCTCTCGAAACGGGGGCAACTGTGACATTTCAGGTCGGTGACAAGGTCATTTACCCGAATCATGGGCTTGGCGTTGTCGAGCGAATTGAGGAAAAGACAATTCTGGGAACCACGTGCGGGTTTTATCACCTGCGAATCGTTGCCAACGACACCACCGTGCTGGTGCCACTGACCAATGCGGACAGCGTGGGCCTGCGACGCGCAATCGGGGACGAAGAAGTCGAACGGCTGTTCGGCGAGCTCGGGAACGGCAAGATCGACAACCACCAGAACTGGAAGGGTCGGTTCAAGGACAATTCGGACAAGATGCGCAGCGGCTCGATCTATGAGGTCGCGGACGTCCTGAAGAGCCTGACCTTCCTCAGCCGTTCCAAGAGCCTGTCGTTCCGCGAAAAGCGCATGCTCGACCGCGCCAAGTTCCTCATCGTCTCGGAAATTTCCGAAGTCGTGCGGGAACCTTCGACGGCCATCGAGTCGCGTGTCGAGCGCGCGCTCGAGCGCTGCTTCTCCGCAAAGGCGCGCGCCTCGGCGCGTGCGAAAACCGCGAAGGCCACTGCGGCGGCCCGCATCGCTCCCAAGCGGCAGGCCGTGCGCGCCAGCTGACGGCTGAAGGCTGAAGGCTACCAGGGCCTGAGCCGGGTTTGACCGGCTCAGGCCTTTCGTGTGTACTGGCCCAGTTTGACGACCCTTATCACCGCCCCCGCCGTTCCTACGGCCCGAGTCGAGGAGCCAGAGCCTCCACCACTGTCGACGTTCGCACTCATGATTGCAGCCATTCGTTCGGCGCTGGCCTATGTCGTGGTGTCGGTGTACGTGGCGCTGGTTGCCCCTCCGGGCATGTTCCTCGCCCTCGTGTTTGGATGGACCGACGTGCTCTACATGCTCGGCCACGGTGGCGTCATCGTGTCAACGTGGCTGCTCGGCATCCGCTATCGCGTGGCCGGCAAAGAGCATTTGCCGAAGCGATCGGCGCTCTTCATATCCAACCATCAGAGCAATATCGATCCACCAATTCTGTACCGTGCCCTTCACCCCCGGTTGCATTTTGTCTACAAGAGCGAACTGCAGGCCATTCCGCTTCTTCCGCGTGCCTTCAACATGGCCGGCTTCATCCCCATCGAGCGGCGTAACCGCGAGCGGGCGATGGCAGCGCTCGACAAGGGTGCTGCGGCAATGCGGGCGGGAACCTCGTTTCTGATGTTTCCGGAAGGTACCCGCAGTCGCACCGGCGAGCTGTTGCCGTTCAAGAAGGGTGGCTTCTACATGGCCATCACCGCGCAGGTGCCAATCGTGCCGGTTGCCATCTCTGGCGCACGCGCGTCGATGAAAAAGGGGAGCTGGATCATTCGTCCCGTGACGCTGAGCATCCGCGTGGGACGCCCCGTCGAAACCACAGGTATGTCCCCGGACGAGCGAGACACCGCAATTGACGAAGTCCGCGCGCGGATTCAAGAGCTGTTGGATATGGGACCGGTGAGAGAGTAGAAGTCGGAAGACAGAATTTCGTTCAGTACGTAGGCCGGACCTTTAGGTCCGGCATGACCTCAACTTCCCCCCAGTACAAAACTCAACGTCCACGGAACCAACGCGGCGCCATCCCGGGCCTTGATGCCCGCCAGCAGTTCGACATTGACCGTGCGGAACCGCAGGGTGGCGGGGAAGGGTTCGGCAAAACGAATGCTCAGGGCTCGAGTCGCGGCATCGTAGGCAGTCGTGAACTGAGGCGTGGGTGTTGGTGGTTCCCCGCGCTCGGCACCTTCGGCGGGCACGTAGGTCACGCGCACCTGATCCTTGAACGATGCGGCATCCATGTCGCGGGAGAATTGCAATCGAACCCGCGAATCGAGCGGTACTTCGGTTTCTCCCCCTGTTGGCGAGCTGAACACGACCGTTGGGGCCGGGCCCACCTGTGGCGCCGCGGTCTCGACCGGCGGCTGACTCGCGGGCGGCTGACCCAGCGCAATCTTTGGGGAATCGATCCACAAAAGTCCACCCATGCGCTTGACCGTTCCCGACACCTCGAGCCATCGTCCGGTGTCGATTCGGGCATTTACGCTCAGGTCGAACCCTTTGCCCTTCGGTTGCGTGCCCGTAACCCATACCGCGGCATCGGCCGACTTGAGTACGAAATCCCAGCGGCTCACACCCGGCGCCTGTGGCAGATCGCCGTAAAGATTGCGGCCCCTGAACTGTCCAGTGATCGTTACCTGGGCGTTGACGTGCCGCGCGCCGTCGAGGGCAAGATCCCGAAGCGAAGGTGATGTTGTGGCGCTCACGGGAAACGCGTCGGTCAACTGGAGCGCCAGCAGCTCACCTGGCTTGGGCCAGTCGTTGTCCGCGTTCGACTCCACAACGGCTTTCAGGTTGTTGCCGGTGACGCGCGGGTCGTCCGGCATCAGGCGGCCGACATCCCAGAACACGCCGCGCGCTTCGACGCGACCCGTTGGCAGCGACGTGCCATTTGGTGCGACGCGCAACGCACGAGGTTCGTCTGGATCCACCAGGGCAACCCTGTCACCCGTCTGGATGAGCTCGGCGCGCAACACGACGGGTTGTCCGTGGAAGAATCCTGGATAGGCTGCAAGCGCGGAAATGTCGGTGGCGCGCCGCGTCGCAGGCTGGGCTGCCACCGCCGTGGCGAAGCCCAGGGCAGCAAACGCGAGACATACGATCCTGCGAGCGGAATTATTCAAGCTTCTTTTGAGCCGCGCGAGCCACGATCACCGCCAGAGCAAGAAACAGCAGCGCGGTACCAATCTGTCCGGCCAGACCGGTCTGGTGCAGGAACGGCAGCACGTTGCCAACGCTCTGAAACGGTTCGATCGTGCCGGTCCCTACTAGTATCGCGTACAAGATGCCCGTCAGCGAGCCTCCCGCAATGAGTCCGGAACTGAACAACGTGCCGGCGCCGAGCTCTCCTTCCTGTATTGCCGAACGGCGCCCGACCCACCAGCGCACGACGCCACCGGCAAAAATGGGGGCGGTTGTCGCAATTGGCAGATAGGCGCCAACCGCAAACGAGAGCGCTCGAACACCACAGAGTTCCAAAGTGACAGAAATGAACACGCCAACCAGCACCAGTCCCCACGGCAGGTTCTGGCTGAGCAGGCCTCTGATGATGGTGGACATCAAGGTGGCTTGCGGGGCAGGAATATCTGCTGAGCCCACACCAAACACCTGATGCATGTACAGCGTTGTCACGCCAATGATGAGCGCCGATACGACGACCCCAATCATCAGGCCGACCTGCTGGTACATCGGCGTCGCTCCGACGAGATAACCTGTCTTGAGATCCTGGGATGTGGCGCCGCCGTTGGCGGCCGCGATACAGACGATTGCGCCCACCGCGAGCGCTATCGGTGCGTACATATCGCCGGTCCAGCCCAGCGAGACGAAAATCAGACATGTCAGGATCAGGGTTGCAATCGTCATCCCCGACACGGGATTCGAAGACGATCCGATCAGCCCCGTGATGCGCGAGGCGACCGTCACGAACAGAAAACCAAAGACGATCATCAGCAGCGACGCCAGGAAGTTCCACTGGGTCGGCATGCCCGGCGTGAGCGCCATGAAGAGCGCGAGGGCCACCGATCCGCCCAGGACGACAATCATCGGGATGTCGTGTTCGGTGCGCAGGACTTTATGTGCTGCGCCACCGCCGGCGCCCAGGTCACGGAGACTCTCGCGCGCCGACGAGATGATGGTCGGTAGCGTGCGGCTCAACGAAATCAAGCCAGCCGCGAGGACGGCGCCAGCTCCGATATAACGGATGTACGCTCGCCACAGTTGTCCGGCATTCATCTCAGAAATCAGAAACGGCCGTCCGGTCGCTGGATTGTTGGCAAGATCCGGATGAATGGGCGGGAAAGGCTCCGTCATCTGCGCGCCCAGTATCGTCAGCAGCGGCAGCAACACGAGCCAGGCCAGCACGCCACCCCCGAACATCTGACCGGCAATCCGCGGACCAATCACGTATCCGACACCAAGGTATTCCGGAGAGACATCGACGTTGAGCGTGGCGTTGGGGAACTGAGTGCTTCGGGGTGCGGTGTACCCGATCTCGGTAAGAAACAGGTTGAAGATCCAGGACAGCGCTTTCCAAAGGGCCCCGACGCCAAGTCCGGCAAACACCATCGTGGCCAGTCGGCCTCCCCGCTCCCCGGCAATCAACACGTCGGCGCATGCCGTGCCTTCGGGATAGGGCAGCACCCCGTGTTCTTTGACGATGAGCGCGCGTCGCAGCGGCACCATCATCAGCACGCCAAGAATGCCGCCCGCAAATGCCAGCAGAGTGATCTGGAAGTAGTTGAAGTAGGCGGGGCCCTCCGGCGTCAGAAAGATGAGGGCCGGGACCGTGAACACGACACCGGCGGCAACCGATTCGCCCGCGGAGCCGATCGTTTGAACGATGTTGTTCTCGAGAATCGTGGACCCGCCAAAACGTTTCAGCACCGAGATGGCGAGCACAGCAATTGGAATTGACGCACTCACCGTCAATCCTGCGCGCAGCCCCAAATAAACGGTAGACGCGCCGAAAATCAGACCAAACACGGATCCGAGCAGGATTGCCTTCAACGTGAATTCAGCCATCGACTGTGACGCCGGAACGTACGGCTGGAAGGGTGCCTGCGGCCCTGCCTCGGCCGCTTTCGGAGCGATGGTGGGTGCGTGTGCCATGCGGCGCATGTTAACAGACAGTCGGCAGTTGGCAGTAGGCAGTCGGGCAGGAAAACGCCATCAACACCCTGCTGCTTACTACCGACTGGCGACTGCCGACTGCCGACTCCTTGATCTACAATCGCTTGTGAAATTGGCGATCAAGCGGAAGCACGGCCTGGAACCTGTCTCGGAGCTGACCACCAACCGGCTCTCCGTATACCTGCGCTGCCTCAACACGCTCGACTCGGCGGGCGTCAAAACGGTGTCGTCCCAGATGCTGGCCGAACAGTTCCACCTCAATGCGGCGCAGATCCGGAAGGATCTTGCCTATTTTGGCGAGTTTGGCGTGCGCGGTGTCGGCTACTACGTCAAGGACCTCAAGCGGCATCTCCGACAAATCCTTGGCCTCGATCGCAAGGTTCGCGTGGCCATCATGGGAGCCGGCAACCTCGGCCTGGCTCTGGCGGACTATCCGGGGTTCCGGCAGGAAGGCTTTGAGATTGTGGCGCTCTTCGACAACGTGACCAACAAAGTCGGTCAGCGGTCACGCGGCGGTGTGCCCATTCTCGACGTCAAGGAGTTGAAGCGGTTTGTCGCACGCGAGAAGATTGGCATTGGCGTGATTGCGGTGCCGGGTCCTTCTGCCCAGCAGGTCGTCAACCAGGTCGTGGCCGCAGGGATCAAAGCCGTGCTCAACTTTTCGCCTGGAACCCTGCGCGTGCCGCCGAACGTCAAGCTGAAGAGCGTTGATCTGACCGTGTCGCTGGAGAGTCTCTCGTTCTATCTGGCTCGAGGTGAAGCAGGTGACGAAGAGTAGGACTGGAAAAAGGGGTCGGGAGTCATTTTCTGGGGGTCCATCGAGAGAAAAAGACTCCCGACCCCTTTTTTCTCACATCGATCGGGCGGGACGGGTACACATGGTTGACGTCGGCGCCAAGCCCGACACGATGCGCGAGGCAGTGGCGCGCGGGACGATCTCGATGTCTGCCTCGGCACTCAAACAGATCCGATCAGGTGCGGTTGCCAAGGGGGATCCGCTGCAGGCGGCACGCGTGGCGGGGATCATGGCCGCCAAACGCACTTCGTCGCTCATCCCACTCTGTCACCCGCTTTCGCTTTCGCATGTCAGCGTCGACTTCCAGCCGACACGCGCGGGCTACGACATCGAGGCTCGCGTGCGCACGACCGGGAAGACCGGCGTTGAAATGGAAGCGCTCACCGCCGTGGCCGTCGCCGCCCTCACCGTGTACGACATGGTGAAGGCCGTCGACAAGGAAATGATCATCGGCGAGATCATGCTGCTCGAAAAACGCGGAGGACGGTCAGGGGAATGGAAGAGAAAGTCAGCAGGCAGAAGAGCCAAGCCAGAATAGATTCAATATTCCGAATTCCATTCTGTCTTCTGACTTCTGTCTTCTGACACTTTCCACTTTCCACTTTCCACTTTCCACTTTTCACTTTTCAACTTCTCTGGGCGGCGGCTCGATGTGGATCACCGCGTCCATGATCTGTGGATACCTCGCCATCAGGCGATCCTTCACCTCGTGCGAGCGGCGGTGCGCTTCGTCGAGGCGGGTGTTGGCCGCCATCCACACATGAAGATCGAGGAACACGTGATCCGACGATCCGCGAGTGCGAATGTGATGGCAGCCCAGAACGTCCGGTACGGCCATCACGACCTCTCTGATGTCCTCCTCTGCAATTACGATCTCATCTGACAGAATCCGTGAGGCATCGCGCGCGATCGTAAAGCCCGCGTAGGCGATGAAGACCACAACGACGCCGGCCGCAAGAGAATCGAGGATCGGGAAGCCGAGAGCCGTGCCCGCCAGTGCTCCAATGACGGTGAGTGACGTGAAGACGTCACTCTGTGTGTGGTGGGCATCGGCAAACAGCACTTCGCTCGTCAGGCGTGCGCCCGCCCGCCGCTCGTACTTGACCACCACCAGGTTGACTACAAGCGTCGCCACCATGACCGCGAAGCTCGTGACCGTTACATCCGGCTGGGCGCCGCTTCTGATACGGTCGAACGTCGTGCGGCCAATTTCCACGACGACAATCGCGAGGAAGACCACAATTGCGCTCGCCGCCATCGTTTCGTACTTCCGGTGACCGTAGGGGTGATTGGCGTCCGGGGGCCGACTCGCCGCGTGCACACCAATAAGCGCCACCACGTTCGAGGCACTGTCGGTCAGCGAATGAAATCCGTCAGAGAGAATGCTGACAGCGCCGGTCAGATAGCCGAAGATGATCTTCGCGCCGGCAACCGCGAGATTGAGAAAGAACACGCGGACGAGAACGCGGCTGACGGAGGCGTAGCGCTCGGGGTTCGGGGTTCGGGATTCGGAATTCGGGGGAGGCGGCGGAATCGGGGGAGTCGGCAGAATCGGGGGATTCGGGAGTTGGGATTCGGGATTCGAAGTGCGGGCCGGAAGATTGGGGACCAAGGATTTGTCAGGGAATCGAGTCAATCTAATCCCCAATTCCCGAACCCCGAATCCCGAACCCCGAATCCCGAATCCCGAACCCCGAATCCCGAGCCTAAAACACCCGTGCCGCCGGAATGGGCCACCAGCGGAGCTGCACCTTGCCGATGATGTATTTCTTCGGCACGTATCCCCAGTGGCGGCTGTCGGAGCTGTTGTTCCGATGATCGCCCATCACGAAGTAATAACCCTCGGGGATCACCTGCGGACCCCAGTCGTCGTGACTGCGATATTCGGAAGGCACGTAGTCGTCGGGCACGGGCACATCGTTGACGTAGACGCGCCCCTGAACCACGCGCACGGTGTCGCCTTCCTCGGCAATCACGCGCTTGACGAACGACTTGTCCGGGTTGAGCGGGTAGTAGAGCATCACGATATCGCTCCGGCGGGGCTCGCCAAAGCGATAGATGAGCTTGTTGACGATGAGCCGATCCTGGTCCTCGAGGGTGGGCGCCATGCTCATGCCTTCGACGCGCGCCACCTGGAAGCCAAACGTGACAATCAACGTGGCATAGACAGCGGCCGACGCGAGGGTCTTGAACCACGCGACCAGTTCGTACCGGATTTGACCAACGAGCGTTAGCGCGCGGACGCTTGCCGGCGTGTGGGGTACGGGAACCGCCACCGGGACCGGCGTCGCCTCCGCCAACTCGACGATTGGCTGGCCATCGACCACGGTTGCCGGTCGAACGTCGGGGTCTTCCAGTCGATAAGCGTCGGCCTCTGGCTGTATCCCTGGGGCTACAGCTTCAGGTACTCCCGGAGTCGCTTGGTCTGCGTTCGGCTGACCGGAATTTCCGTCGCCTTCGCGTCTTTCATCCTCAGGATGTAGTTCCGACTGAACCAGGGGACTATCTCCTTGATCTTGTTGATGTTGACCAGGTGCGATCGGTGCACGCGCCAGAACACCCCCGGATCCAGACTGGCATGAAGCTCATCGAGTGTCCGGAAGTTCGAAGTCCCAGCAACCTGGTTCGTTACTATGTTAATCGAGTCATCGGTCAGGGAGGCATAAATAATGTCGGCCGACTGGACGAGCAGAAACCGCTCACCCACCTTGACCGCCAGCCGTTCCCGCCGGCTCTGGCGCTCCGCCACCAGTTGGACGATATGCTCGAGCTGATCGTTGAGGGGTCGCTCCGATGACACGCGCCGCCTGGCCCGTTCGACCGCCTCGGCCAGTCGGCCCGCCTCTACCGGCTTGAGCAGGTAGTCGACCGCGTTGACTTCGAACGCCTCGAGCGCGTGCCGATCGAAGGCGGTAACGAACACGATCTGAGACGCCGTCTTGCGCTCGCGGAGCCGCCTTGCCACCTCGAAACCGGTCAGGCCTGGCATCTGCACGTCGAGAAACACCACTTCCGGCTGCGTCCGTTCGATCAGATCCAGCGCCTCCTGCCCGTCACCTGCGCGGCCGAGAATGTTCACCCCGCCCATTTCTTCGAGCATGAAGCACAGCTCGTCACGGGCCAGCTGTTCATCATCGACCACCACCACCGACAGCTCGGACAGGGATGCCATCGTCTTTTGTGCCCTGACGCGGTCTTATGCTGTAACGCGTTCTACCAGCGCGAGCTCGGGAATCTCGATTCGTGCCGACGTCCCACGATCTGGCCGGCTGGTGAGCTTCAAGCCGTAGCCCTCGCCGTAGATGACGCGCAGCCGCTCGTTGACGTTGCTCAAGCCAATCCCTCCACCCAGCGCGGTACTCAGACGTTCCTCGCTCATCCCGGTCCCATCGTCTTCGACCTCGATGATGGCGAGACCGTTGTCCAGCCGGCTCCGGATGAGGATACGCCCGCCGCCGACCTTACGCGAAAATCCATGCTTGATTGAGTTTTCGACCAGAGGCTGAAGGATCATGCTGGGGACGAGAATTTCGAGCGTGTCCGGGCTGAGGTGTTTTTCGACCTTCAGGCTCGGCCCGAAGCGGACGACTTCGATGTCGAGGTACTCGTCAATCGATTCCATTTCCTCGCGCAGCGTGACGAAGTGATCGTGGCTGCGCAGGAGCCGGCGGAGCAGGCCCGACAGCTTGCCGATCAGCATGCGTGCCGTTTCCGGGTGCGATCGAATGAGCGACGAAATGGACGTCAGGGTGTTGAACAGGAAATGGGGATTGATCTGACTTGCGAGGGCTTCGATTTTTGCCGCGAGCAGCAACTTCTCCTGTTCCTGCAGCCGGTGCTCGATGCGGGCGTTGTTCCAGATCTTGATTGGCGTGGCCACGCACAGCACAGTCGCGAGCATCACCAGCAGCACCAGAGGTGAATTCTGATTGAGCTCGGGCCCGAGGTGGAACAATCGATCGGGATAGCGGGATCCGAGTGCCTGACGCAGCAGCTCGAGCGCAACGGGCGCGAGCAGCAGCGTCACCTGCCAGTCGAGCGCGGGGTTGTTGACGAATCGCCAAATCCGGCGAGGAAGCTGGGTGAAGACAAACGGCGAGAAGCGCCAGATGGCTTCTTTGGGAGCGGCTTCGCGCAACCCGCCACCGGCAAATCCGCACCCGACGGCAAACGGAAGCGCAATGAACTCGCCAGCTATCAAAGCCGGGCTACCGGCCATCAATCCTACGAGGGCCCCGGCATACGGTCCGGCAATCAGGCCGACGACAAATGGGGCTTCGAGGGTGAGATCCGCAGCGTTGTAGTTGAGCAGCAGCCTCGCCGCAACACCGGCTGAGACGGGGATTCCCATGCTGGCGACCATGATCAGCCGCTCGAGCCAGCCCCGTCGCTCGAAAATCAGGATTTGGCGGAAGCGCCAGTAGCGAACAAGCACCGTCGCCAGCAGGGCGATGACAGCCAGCTTGACGACGAGTGTCATGAGCAGGAACTGCTCAGAGGACAGGTACTTGAGCTCAGAAACCACTGCAAAGAGGGTATCGGTCGAGTGGGGGAGTGTCAATCAGTCAGTCGACAGTCGTCAGTCGACAGTCGTCAGTCGGCGGTCGTCAGTCGACAGTCGGGGCAGTCGACAGTCGTCGGTCGACGGGCGGGGCAGTCGACGGTCGTCAGTCGACAGTCGTCGGTCGACAGTCGGGGCAGTCGACAGTCGTCAGTCGACAGTCGTCGGTCGACAGTCTGGGCAGTCGACGGTCGTCAGTCGACAGTCGTCGGTCGACAGTCGAGATCGGCAGCGGCAGTCGGCGCGAGACGGGCTGAAACACGAGTTCCCCAGAGCGAGGTGATATCATGACTGTCGACTACGACCGTCGACTGACGACTGACTCCGACAATGATCAAACCCTTTTTGATTGGCTTTGCCACGACGCTGCGTCACATCTTCAAGAAACCGGTCACGGTGAACTATCCGGACCAGAAAGTCCCGATGTTCCCGAAGTACCGCGGCAAGCAGGTGCTGATGCGCGACGAGAACGGCCTGGAAAAATGTGTGGCGTGCGGGCTGTGCGCCGTTGCGTGTCCGGCCGACGCAATCTATCTCGAAGCGGCCGAGAACGATGGAACGGTGATGGCGGGTCCGCGCTACGCCAAGGTTTACCAGATTCACAAGACCCGCTGCATTTTCTGCGGTTACTGTGAGGAAGCCTGTCCCGTGTCGGCCATCTTCATGGGCAAGGACTACGAGCTTGCCGTGTACAGCAAGACGGACTTCATCTGGGACAAGACCGACCTGCTGATGCCGATCCGGAAATAGGAGTCATCACGGAGGACACAGAGGACATAGGGGACAAGAGAACGGCGTCGAACGTCGAGAACTGGAACGGTTCCCAATATACTCTGTCACCTCCGTGACATCCGTGGTGAAAGCTTGTCGTTCGATTTCTCCCTCCGGACGCGCGTCGTTTTTGGCAACGGTTCGCTGACCCGCCTTGGTGAGCTGGCGCGACAACTTGGATTTACCCGAACGCTGATCGTTTCCGACCGAGGTCTGCTTTCCACCGGCCTGGTCGAGCGCGCAAGCGCACTGCTTGGCGACGCCGGAATCTGGTCCACCTGCTTTCACGATTTCGACCCGAATCCCGATACCCGCATGGTCGAAGCGGGCCGCGCGTTTGCGGCTTCGCAGCAGGTCGATTCGCTGGTGGCGCTTGGCGGCGGCAGTTCGCTCGACTGCGCCAAAGGGATCAACTTCGTGCTGACCAACGGCGGGACCATGAAGGATTACCGCGGCTTCGGCAAAGCGTCGCACCCGATGTTGGCCAGTATTGGCGTGCCAACGACGGCGGGAACGGGGAGCGAAGCTCAGTCGTATGCGGTCATTTCGGATGCCGAGACACATGCCAAGATGGCGTGCGGCGATCCAAAAGCGGCCTTCAGGATTGCGATTCTGGACCCGCTGCTTACGACGACGCAGCCTCGAACGGTCACGTCCGTTGCTGGATACGACGCGATCTCACACGCGGTCGAGTCGTTTGTCACCACAAAGCGGACTGAGATGTCAGCCATGT
Source organism: Vicinamibacterales bacterium (assembly GCA_036556585.1). Classification (GTDB taxonomy): domain Bacteria; phylum Acidobacteriota; class Vicinamibacteria; order Vicinamibacterales; family JAMQPK01; genus DATBJG01. The sequence goes on along the minus strand of DATBJG010000371.1, from coordinate 19,657 downwards.
TTTCGCGCGGCGCCTGGCGCCTGCTCGAGCCCCATTACGAGCGCGTGCTTGCGGAGCCTGGAGAGGTTGGCGCGCGTGGCGCCATGCTGCTCGGATCGCACCAGGCTGGGATTGCGATCGAGCAGTCGATGCTCGGTGCGGCCCATGCGTGTGCCAATCCGCTCACGGCCCTGTACGGTACGACTCATGGCATTGCCATTGCCGTCATGCTGCCGCATGTCGTGCGCTGGAATGCTTCGGTTGTCGACGAGCGCTACGCGGAGCTTGTGAAGATGAGCGGCCGAGAAGGGGCAGGTGACGTCCTGGCTGCCCGACTGGATGCGCTTGCCCGCATTGGTGGGCTGCCAACCACTCTCCGCGAGCTGGGCGTGGCTCGCGAGGATATCCCTGCGCTCTCCACCGACGCGGCTGGACAATGGACGGGAACGTTCAACCCCAAGCCGTTCGACGCCGCTGCTGCAACGGAACTTTACGAACGGGCATACTGAACGTTTCGGAACGATCTGCTCCGTTCATTCCGGCAGCTCTTCCCGTTTTGGTTCGGGTAGCCAGAAGCTCGCGACAAACCCCATCAGGTAAACGGCCGTTCCAACCATGGCTGACGCGTACGCCAGTTTGATGGGCGGCGTTGCGCCCGGGACCACATTCACGAGCTGGGTCGTCACCAGCGCGGCAAAGGTGCCGATCATGCGTCCGCCCACATTGGCCGCGAAGCTCTCGCCGGTTCCGCGCAGGTACGTAGGATAAACGCGCGGCAGATAGTTTCCCCAGAAGCTGAATTGCGAGATGGTCATGAACCCGATGACGAAGGTTCCCCACTGCACGAGTGTCAGGCTCGATGCTGGCGCCGTAAAGAAAATGATGGGCATCAGGATCAGTCCGGGGATCTGGAACACGTGGAGCAAGCGGCGGCGGCTGATGATGACCGCTGCGAGGTAGGCGAGCGCCAGACGACCCGAGAGGCCACCAAATTCCTGGAACGACTGGACGGCGCTGATCGCCTGTTCGCGGGCGGCGGGCTCCATGCCGCGCACTTCGGCAACACCCGGGACGATGCGAGGCATCTGCTGGAGTGCGCCAAAGGCGGCCGCAAAGGCGCACGCCATCATGATTGTCGTGACGATGGTGGTGCGCCGGAACTGCGGTTGGAAGAGTTCGCCAAACCTCGGACGTTTCAGCGTGCCCGCCAGCTTCTTCTCGCGCCAGGCCGGCGACTCAGGCAGGAACGGACGAATGATGATGAGCGGGATTGCCGGAATCACTCCGGACATCAGCGTGTAGCGCCAGGCCTGATGGCCGCCGCGCACCTCGGGCAGCGAGTCTCCATAGGTCACAACGAGGTAGTACGCGGCCGTCACCATGAGCCCGCCAAACGAACCGAACGCCTGAGTGTACCCAATCACTTTCTCGCGCTGCTTCGGATTCGGGAACAGTTCTGCCAGCCAGGCAACAGCCGCCACAAACTCGACGCACACACCAACAAAGGTGCAGCAGCGCCAGAAGAGCAGCCAGCCCACCGACGTCGCAAAACCCGCGGCAAGCGCCGAGAACGCGTAGAGCAGGATGCTGTAAACCAGTACCCGGCGTCGTCCGAACACATCGGTCAGATAGCCGCCAAGCAATCCAAAAAAGCCGCCGGCTACTGCGGGCGCGTAAAAGATGATGCCGACCCAGTTGTTGATCGACGGGCTGTTGGCCGGAACGCCGAGCAGTTCGATGAGTGCTGGCCTTACGATGAGCGGCAGCATCAGCAGCTCGTACGAGTCGAACGCGAAGCCGAGGGCGGCAATCGCGCAAATGAGCCATTGGACCCCTGTCAGACGTGAAGGCGCAGCTGCTTGGTGTGGCGCAACGGCCATGTTGCCTCGCTTCAATGAGTGCTAGGGCGAATCTCGGTGGGGCACACCGTGAATGCGGTCGGACTATACTACCGTTTGATGCAGACGTCTTCGTCAGGTTCCGGAAGTGCGGTGGCCTTTGCGGGCCAGGTGCAGGCCGCTCGCGAGGCGCTGGACACGCTCGTCCGCGAGGTCGTGGCGTGGCATTTCGATCCCGAAACGGGGTCGCCATTCTGGTTGGACTACGCGCAGAAACTCGGCTGGGACCCGCGTCACGAGGTCAAGAATTTTGCCGACCTCAAGCGGCTGGGGTTGTTCGAGGACGAGTGGCTTCGAGGTGGTCCCGTGCAGCGGTGGGTGCCGAAAGGACTGGCCGGAAAGCCGGTGTTCGTCTTTGAAACGGGAGGAACGACGGGCACTCCCAAGACCAGGATTGCGTGTACGGATTTCCGGACCGACTACGAAATCTTCAGCACGACGCTGCCAGACGAATACTTCCCCAAGGGTTCCAACTGGCTCATGCTCGGCCCGTCCGGGCCGCGCCGGCTTCGATTGTCGGTGGAGCACCTGGCGCAGCACCGTGGCGGCATCTGCTTTTGCGTCGATCTCGACCCACGATGGGTCATCAAGCTGATCAAGAAAGGCTGGAACGAGCACCTGCAGGCGTACAAGGACCACGTCATCGACCAGGCGGTCACGATCCTGCAGGCCAATCACGACATCAAGTGCATGTTTGCGACGCCCAAGCTGCTCGAGGCGCTCGCGCTGCGGCTCGAGTCCATGGGCACGACACTCCGGAAGGCCGGCATCACGGGGATCTTTTCCGGTGGTACCGAGTTCACGCCGCAGTGGAACCGTTTTGCCCACGAAGAGCTCCTCGATGGCGCCTACATGACGCCGACCTACGGCAACACGCTCATGGGGCTTGCGGCCAGCGCACCGAGCGGCTCGCACAACAACTACAAAATCAGTTACTACGCTCCGCAGCCCCGGGCCGTCATTGAGGTTGTCGACTTCGACGATCCGAACAAGGTCGTCGATTACGGCCACACCGGCCGCGTGAAGCTCACAACGCTGACCCGGGAGTTTTTCGTGCCCGGATTCCTCGAGCGCGACGAAGGCGAACGCGAGCCGCCGTACGAACGCTATCCCTGGGACGGGATTAGCGGCGTTCGTCCATATCGGGCATTCGCGGCGACCACCACAGTTGGGGTTTACTGAGGGTGCCGGGTGCTGAGTGCGCACTAGGACCTAATATGTTGCATCTTCCCGTCCTCCGCTGGGGTCAACCGTATACGAGCATGGAGGTGGACCAGGTCGTCCACTTCATGACCGGTGAACCAATCGCGCGTGTCAGCCGCGCCAATGGCGGGCTCATTCAGCGCGACATGCGCAAGGCCGCGCGCGCCCGGCAAGCGTTGTCCGAGATTCCCATCGATGAACTCATCGATCGGGTTGGTCGGGCCGGCCAGCTGTACATGAGCGACACGCTGCCGATGGGCGATGGCACCCAGACGGCGGACGAGTTCGTGCGCGCGCAGTCGGCAACCACCGGGCTCCCCGAGCGGATGTGCCGCGCGAACATGAAGAAGAACGCGTTCGTGCTGACCGAAATGCGGAAGATCCTCGCGTCGCTCACACGCGGGTTGTCTCTGGACGTGCTCACGCGCGGTCACGGCGAAGAGCGCGGCGTGCCAATCAGTTTTCAAGCGCAGAGCCCGGTACTCGGTCTCGTGCTCCCGTCGAATTCGCCTGGCGTGCACACGTTGTGGCTGCCGATCATCCCGCTCCAGGTGGGACTGGTGCTCAAGCCGGGACCGCAAGAGCCGTGGACTCCGTTCCGCATGGCCGAAGCGTTTTTTGCGGCCGGCATCCCGCGCGAAGCCATTTCGATTTACCCGGGCGAGGGAGATGTTGGCGCTGCCGTGCTCGACAGCTGCGATCGCAACCTGATCTTCGGCGGGACCCCAACCGTCGACCGGTATCGCGGCAACCCCAAAGTCCAGGCACATGGGCCTGGCTTCTCCAAGATCGTACTTGGAGACGACCAGGTCGATGACTGGGAACGGCATCTCGACGTCATGGTGGAGAGTGTTCTGATCAACAGCGGACGCAGTTGCATCAATTGCTCGGGAATTTGGGCCAGCCGTCATACACGAGAAATTGCCGACGCGCTGGCGCGCCGCCTGGCAGCCGTGCAGCCGCTTCCACCGGAAGACCCCGAAGCACCGCTTGCGGCGTTTACGGTGCCTGGTGTGGCCGATGCCATCTCGCAGGCCATCGACGCCGACGTCAAAGCGCCCGGTGTGACCGAAGTCACCGCCAAGTACCGCGACGGCAGCCGCGTCGTCAAGCGCGGCCGGGCAGAGTATCTGGTGCCGACGGTGGTTCATGCCGGTTCTGCCGATGCCGCGATTGCGAAAAAGGAATACATGTTTCCGTTCGTGACCGTCGTCGAGTGTCCCGAATCCCAGATGCTGTCGGCAATCGGGCCGACGCTCGTGTGCAGTGCGATCACGTGCAAGCCAGAGTTCCGACGCGCGCTGCTCGACGCAACCAACATCGACCGCCTCAATCTCGGACCAGTGCCGACGACGCAGCTCAATTGGCTTCAACCCCACGAAGGGAACATCGTGGACTTTTTGTTCCGGGCCAGAGCTTTTCAAACGGCCGAGCTGTAGGAAGCGCTGACTAAGCGGATCATTGGCGCGATGTACGCCGAGCGCCAAAGGCGCGAGGTACAGTCGTGGGGGTGGGGCCCCACGACAAACTAATAATGAAAGTACTTTCAATTACAGCGGGCGCCGCAGGTATGTATTGCGGCAGTTGTTTCCGCGACAACGCCCTGGCCGCCGAGCTCATCGCGCGCGGGCACGACGTGTCGCTCGTCCCGCTCTATACGCCAACGCTCACCGATGAACCCAACGTAAGCAGTCGTCGTGTGCTGTTTGGCGGGATTAGCGTGTACCTTCAGCAGCAATCGGCGCTCTTCCGCAAGACTCCGCGTCTGTTCGATCGCCTCTGGGATTCGCCAGGCCTCATCCGTGCCTTTGCCAGCCGCAGTCAGTCAACCAATCCGGTTCTGCTGGGAGATTTGACTATTTCAATGCTCGAGGGGGAGCGCGGCACCCTTCGAAAAGAGTTCGACAAGCTTCTCGACTGGATGCGCGACGAGCCCGTCCCTGACGTCATCAATCTTCCCAACTCGTTGCTGATTGCGCTGGCTGCGCCGCTCAAGCGCGCGGTAGGGCGCCCGATTTGTTGCACGCTGCAAGGGGAGGAGTTGTTTCTCGACGGCCTTCAGTCCCGCTATCGCGATCGGGCCATTGCACTCATTCGCCAGCAGGTGACCCACGTCGATCGGTTCGTTGCCGTCAGCGACTATTGTGCTGGCTTCATGTCGCGCCTGCTCGAGATCCCTCTTGCGCGGGTGAGTGTCGTTCCTCTCGGGATCAACATGGCCGGCTACGAGTCACGTCCGGCACGTCAGAACACCGACCCGTTTTGCGTGGGATACTTTGCCCGTATTGCCCCGGAGAAGGGACTCCACGTCCTGGCCGACGCGTATGTGCAGTTCAGACGCCAGGTTGGATCGCGGCCCGTGCGGCTGGAAGCTGCGGGGTACCTCGGTCGCGTCCATGAGCCGTACTTCAACGAGGTTCGCCGGACGCTCGAAAAAGCCGGGCTGGCCGGCGAGTTCACGTATCGTGGTGCGCTGGACCGTTCCGCAAAGCTGGCTTTTCTCCGCACGCTCGATGTTCTCTCCGTGCCTGCCACCTACGACGAACCCAAGGGGATGTTCCTGCTCGAGGCAATGGCCGCCGGCGTTCCGGTCGTCCAGCCACGCCGCGGGGCCTTTGTGGAAATTGTCGAACGAACGGGTGGGGGCCTGCTCGTGAATCCTGACGATCCCGAAAGGCTTGCCGAAGGGCTGCACACGCTATGGCAGGATCGCGCGACGACGGCGACGCTCAGTCATCGTGCGTTCGAGGGTGTGCGCGAGCAGTATTCGGTGGCCAGGTCGGCAGATACGCTGCTCGACGTCTACCGAGCGCTGCTCGATCGCGGTGCGGCGTCGCACGCGGGTGCGGCTGCGTCCGTAGCGTGACGCCTTGCTGGAAGTCGCCCACGTAACCAAGCACTATTCGACGCCTCGCGGGCAGCTCACCGTGTTGGCTGACGTGACCTGTTCGCTCGGTCCCGGTGATGCCGCCGCCATCACCGGCCCGTCGGGCAGCGGCAAAAGCACGCTGCTCTACATTCTTGGCGGGCTCGAACCACCATCGAGCGGACGGGTGCGCCTTGGCGAGCGCGATCTCTTCGCCTTGAGCGCCGCTGAACTGGCCGACTTCCGCAACGCCCAGATAGGTTTCGTGTTCCAGGATCACTGCCTCCTGCCACAGTGCTCGGTGCTCGAAAACGTGCTGGTGCCAACACTGGTCGCGACTGGCCGCACGCGAACGGACAACCGAGACGATGGAAGCCGGGCACGATTGCTGATCGATCAGGTGGGATTGACTGGTCGACTCGACCATCGACCTGGCGAACTGTCAGGAGGGGAAAAACAGCGAGTGGCGATCGCGAGGGCGCTCGTCAGCCAGCCACAGTTGGTCCTGTGCGACGAGCCTACGGGCAACCTCGACCCCGTTTCCGCCGACGCTGTCGCGGATCTTCTGATCGATCTCCACAAGCAGCGGAAGAACATTCTGATCGTCGTGACACACAGCACGAAACTGGCCGCACAGTTTCCGATTCGCTTCGAGCTGACGGACGCACACTTGAAGCGGCTGACGGCTGACGGCTGACGGCTGACGGCTGAAGGCTGAAGGCTAAGAAATGACTCCCAACACCCTCGTCCTCCGCGGCTTGACCTACTACTGGCGCACGAACGCGGCCGTAGTGCTTGGTGTGGCGAGCGCTGTGGCCGTGCTGGCGGGTGCGCTGGTCGTCGGCGACTCCGTTCGCGGAAGTCTTCGGGACCTTGTCAATCAGCGTTTCGGTTCCACCGACTTGGTCATCGTCTCTTCCGGGTTCTTCCCGGAGGATCTCGCCGACCGCGCGCGATCGCATCGCGACTTCCCGATGCACTTTGCCGACATTGTGCCGATTGTCACGGCGCAAGGCTTTGTGACGCGCCAGTCCGGTAGTGAGCGGGCGGGGCAGGTGTCGATCTACGGCGTGGATGATCGGTTCTGGCGCTTCCATAACGTCGTGGGCGTCCAAGGGCCGGCCGATCGAGATGCGCTCGTCAGTCCCGCGCTCGCCAGAGAAGTGGGTGCGCAGCCGGGCGAAACCATTCTCGTCCGTCTTCAGCGTCCGACGGACATTCCCATCGAGTCCCTGTTCGGCCGCAAAGAAGATCTCGGTCGCACCGTGCGATTGACCGTCCGCACGGTCGTCTCTCCTGAGTCTCTGGGAGAGTTTGCGCTGCAGCCCCGTCAGGGTGAGGTTCGGGCGGTGTTCGTACCTCTGGCGCGCCTCCAGCAGGAGCTGGAAGTCAACGCCGGCGTCAACACCCTTCTCGTGTCTGCGAAAAGTGCACCTGATGAGACGACAAGTACTGCGCTTACGCGGATCGTGCGAGATGAAGCGCGGTTAGGGGATTTGGGACTGCGGATCCGACAACTCCCTGATCGTGGTGCGCTCTCGGTTGAGACCGATGCCGGCTTGCTCACCGAAGCACAGGCACGTGCGGCGCAGGAAGCGGCAGACGGCACGAAGTTGCGAGCGCGGCCGGTGTTGACGTACCTGGCAAACACGCTGCGGAGCGGCGACCGCGAGATTCCGTACTCGCTGGTGACGGCAATCGACCGCGAGTCTGCGGACGTGCGAGGGTCGATCTCCGGGACGCCGCCAATCATCTTGAACACGTGGGCCGCCCAAAATCTCAACGTCTCAACCGGCGATGCGGTCACACTCGAGTACTACATCTGGGAGGAATCTGGGCGACTGCTGACTCGATCGACCGAATTTTCGGTGGCTGGTGTCGTGCCCATCGATCGAGCTGACAGCGATCTGGCGCCGGTGTACCCGGGAATCAGCGACTCACCCACGCTCGAGGGCTGGGATCCTCCGTTTCCCATCGATCTGCGGCGCGTCCGGAAGGTGGACGAGGAGTACTGGCAGACGTATCGAACGACGCCCAAAGCGTTCATCCCGCTGGCGGTCGGTCAGAAATTGTGGGGATCTCGTTATGGATCGACGACCTCGGTACGGCTCACCATCGACCAGCCTGCCGGTCGTGACCGCGATCAGGTGTTCCAGGGTTATGAGCGAGCGTTACGCACGCGCATCGATCCGCTCGCGATGGGGCTGGGTGTCCAGAACGTCCGGGCTGAAGGACTTGCCGCGTCTCGTGGGGCCACCGATTTCGGCGAGTATTTCGTCTACTTCAGCTTCTTTCTTGTGATATCCGCGCTTCTTCTTGCGGCGCTCTTCTTCAAGCTCAGCATCGAACAGCGTGCACGGGAGGTCGGTTTGCTCCGATCGGTCGGGTTCCGGCCGCAAACGGTACGACATCTGTTTCTGAAAGAAGGGCTGCTGTTGTCCCTGCTGGGCAGTGTGCTTGGTGTTGTCGGTGCAATCGCGTACGCGTCGCTCATCATGACGGCTCTACGCACATGGTGGGTGGATGCGGTCGGGACGACGGCCCTGGCCCTGCACGTCTCGCCCTTAACACTCGTTGCCGGTGCCATCGGTGGAGTCGTGGCGGCGCTCGTCTGTATCTGGGCGACGTTGCGGTCGCTTCGCAGAGTGTCCGATCGGAGCCTGCTCGCAGGGCAGCTTGCGACCGATACGGGCCGTCTCGGTCAACAACGGAGAGGAAGGTCGTTTCTTGCAGCCGCGATGGTGCTCGCAGTGCTTGGCAGTGCGTTGGTGGCGGCGACCGTTGGCGGGTTGATTGGACGGACTGGCGGGTTCTTTGGTGCCGGCGCAGCCGGCCTTGGCGCGTGTCTGAGCCTCTTTGCGTTCTGGCTTCGGCGCACAGGCGGCAGCCCGCTCGGCGGGCACGGGTGGATTCCGGTCACCCGTCTGGGGGCGCGCAACGTGACGTACCGGCCAGGGCGCAGCGTGCTGGCGATTGCCGTGGTGGCGTCGGCAACCTTCATGCTCATTTCCGTGGATGCTTTCCGTCGCGACACACGAATCTCAACGACCGATCGTCGTACTGGCGTTGGTGGCTATTCCCTCCAGGTCGAGATGTTGATTCCCATCGTTCACGATCCAAACGATGCGGAAGGGCGCAGAATCCTCGGTCTCACGGGCCTTGGCTCGGCAACGCTCGAGCCATTCAGGCTTCTGCCTGGAGAAGATGCGAGCTGTTTGAATCTGTACGAACCGAAGAACCCGAGAATTCTTGCCCCGCGCGACAGCTTCCTTTCGGAGAACCGTTTCGTTTTTCAGGGATCGCTTGCCTCGAACGACGCCGAGCGAGCAAATCCATGGCTTCTGCTCCAGCGCACCGAACTGGACGATGCCGTTCCCGTGATTGCGGATGCCAACTCGATGACCTACGTGCTCCACCGCAAGCTTGGTGACGAGATCGTGTTGACACGAGGCGACCGGACAATCCGCTTGCGCCTGGTTGCGGCATTGGACGACAGCCTGTTTCAAGGCGAGCTGCTGATGTCGCAGGCGAACTTCTTGCGGCTTTTCCCCGATCACCAGGGGTATCAGTTCCTCCTCGTCGAAACCCCTCCGGATCAGGTGGAAAAGGTTTCGTCGGCGCTCGAAGCGGCGCTCTCCGACTTTGGTGCGGACGCCAAGTCGACGGTCGAGCGGCTGGCTGAGTTTCACAAGGTCGAGAACACCTATTTGTCCACGTTTCAGACACTCGGCGGGCTCGGTCTGCTGCTTGGGACGCTGGGCTTGGGAGCGGTGCTGATGCGCAACGTCCTCGAGCGCCGTCGCGAACTGGCGTTGCTGCAGGCGCTGGGCTATCGGCCCGTCCACGTGCTGGGCATGGTGCTTGCCGAAAACGCCTGGTTGCTGCTGGCAGGCCTTGTCACCGGCACAGTCTGCGCGCTCGTCGCCATTGCGCCGGTCATCCTCGAGCGCGGAGGCCGCCTGCCGATCGCGTCGCTGCTGCTCTTGCTGGGCAGCGTCCTTCTTGTCGGCCTTACCGCGTCTCTCGGCGCAACGACGGCCGCGCTCCGGTCACCGCTGCTGCCGTCACTGCGGGCGGAATGAAGTCCTTTCCGCAATCCTTTTCTGCAATCCTGCAATCCTGCAATCCTTTCTGCAATCCTGCAATCCTTTCTGCAATCCTGCAATTCTGCAATTCTGCAATAATGTGTTTCATGTATCGGATCGTTCTGGCGCTCGTTGCCGTGGGTTGGGCGTGGTGGTCAACGGCCTCCCTCACAAGTCAGGAACCTGCGGTTCAGATGGTTGCGACCGACGGTGAGGGCGCCAAGTACTGGCCGCGCTGGCGTGGACCATCCGGTCAGGGACTCGTCAACGGCAAGAACTACCCGGATCGCTGGTCGTCTACCGAGAACGTGTTGTGGAAAACACCTGTCAAGGGACGCGGTAACTCTTCGCCGATCGTCTGGGGTGATCGCATTTTCGTGACGAGCGCGTACGAAGGCGGCCGCCGTCTCTCCCTGATCGCGTTCAACCGATCCGACGGCAAGCAGCTGTGGGAGAGTTTCGCACCCGAAGGACGAACCGATTCCTGGAACCATCCGAAGAACGGCCATGCATCTGCAACGGCGGCCACCGACGGGGAGCGCGTCTACGTGTCGTTTGGGGGCCGAGGCCTGGCTGCTTTTGATTTCTCGGGGAAGCTGGCGTGGCACCGCGATCTCGGCCGCATGGATGCGTACCATGGAACGGCAGGATCGCCGCTCCTCTACAAGAACCGGATCATTCTGTATCAGGATCACGGTGCCGGGTCGTTCGTTGCTGCGTTCGACACGAAAACCGGCCAGCAGCTCTGGCGGACCAGCCGTGAGGCCAGCGTCGGCTGGGGCACACCCATTGCGATTCGCGTTGCCGATCACGATGAGATCATTGTCAGCAGTCAGCAGAGGGTGCACGCGTACGATCCTGATGCCGGCAAGGAATTGTGGAGATGCAACGGCAATCTCTACGAGGTGATCCCGACTCCTGTGGTGGGTTACGGGATGCTCTTCTGTTCATCCGGGAGGGCCGGTCCCACGCTGGCCATTCGTCCGGGGGGGCGGGGTGATGTCAGCAGCAGCCACGTGGTCTGGTCGAGCCCGAGAGGATCACCGTTTGTGCCTTCGCCGATCTTGTACGGTGAGTACCTCTACATGGTAAACGACATGGCCAGCATCGTCACCTGCTTCGAAGCCGCAACAGGCAAGGTGATGTTTCAGGGGCGGCTTGGCGTCGCCCAGCGTGAGGGATTTTCGGCATCCCCGGTTGCCGTGGACGGAAAAGTCTTTTTCACGAACGATGACGGGGAAACGTTCGTGCTTCGTGCCGGGCCCAAGTTCGAGTTGCTTCACGTCAATCAAATCGGCGAGCCGACCCTGGCTTCTCCCGCCCTGGTGGATGGGCACTGGTACATCCGGACCGACAGTCACTTGATCGCCATTGGGCGAAAGGGTTGACATGAGGTTCGGCGGGTTGCTGTAACACGGGCGACCTGAGTCCTGCGCAACAAAGACCCTCGAAGGTTACTCGTAGGGGCGGGTCTCAGACCCGTTCCGTATTTTCGGAGGCATCGTGAGACTGAGCCGTTTTGCAATGGCCACCCTCGTCGCCTGGGCAGGCGTGATAGGGCTGTCATCCGTTCCGGCGGGGCAGGCGCCACCCGCAGATCGCTATTGGCCGCAGTGGCGAGGTCCGCTTGCCACCGGCGCTTCGACGCATGCCGAGCCACCCATCGAATGGAGCGAAACAAAAAACGTCCGATGGAAGATTGAAATTCCCGGGCGTGGCATGGCGTCTCCGGTCATCTGGGGCGATCGAATCTACTTGCCGACTGCCATTCCAGTTGGAGTTCCGCTGGAAGCGTCCCACTCGGCACGTGGCGGCAGCGAACCGCGCGATGTTCATCGCTTTGTCGTGCTGGCCATCAATCGGCGCGATGGCCGCATCGTCTGGGAACGAACGGCACGCGAAGAGCGGCCGCACGAAGCGGCGCACGCCGAAAACGGCACCTGGTCGTCGAGTTCGGCGCTCACCGATGGTGAACATGTATTTGTCTATTTCGAGTCGAAGGGGCTCTTTGCCTATGACATGGAGGGCAAACTGCTTTGGGAGAAGGATCTTGGCGACAAGCAGATGAGGCAGCAGTTTGGCGAAGGAAGTACGCCCGCGCTGCACGGCAACCGTCTCGTCATTGTCTGGGATCATCAGGGTCAATCTTTCATCACGGCGCTCGACAAGCGGACCGGCAAAGAGATCTGGCGGGTCAATCGTGAGGAAATTGACACCTGGGCGACACCGCTCATTGTCGAGAACGCGGGCCGGATGCAGGTGGTCGTGTCGGGCATGAATCGTCTCCGCAGCTACGATCTCGAGACGGGCGAGGTGGTCTGGCACACACAAGGTCTGACGATGAATGCGATTCCTTCACCGGTGACGGCCGAAGGGATGGTGTTTGCGACGAGCGGCTTCAGAGGAAACAATCTCAAAGCCATTCGCCTGGCCGACGCCAAGGGCGACATCACGGGCACGAACGCCATCGTGTGGACGCTCGATCGGGATACGCCGTACGTTCCATCGCCGCTTTTATACGATGGGATTCTCTACATTCTGAAGAGCAACTCCGGCATTCTGTCCGCGTTCGACGCGAAAACCGGAAAGCCTCATTTCCAGCTTCAGCGTCTCGACGGTGTGCCGAACGTGTTTGCGTCGCCGGTTGGAGCCGGCGGTCGCGTGTACATTACCGGTCGGGAAGGGACGACGCTCGTCATCCGCCGGGGTCCGACGTTCGAGGTGGTGGCCAAGAACACGCTCGATGATGGATTCGATGCTTCGCCGGCGGTGGTGGACAACGAAATCTATCTGCGGGGATACAAGTATCTGTACAGCATTGCGGCAAAGTAGGGCGGACCCTTCGGGTCCGCCTGGCGGGCCTGAAAGGCCCGCCCCACGTACTTTTCGACTTGAGAGGATTCATGACTAGCTGGCGTCTGACCGTGTTGGTAACCCTGCTAGCAACTTCGGTCGTGACATTGCGCGCCGAGAACTGGCCGCAGTGGCGCGGACCGTCCTTGAATGGGATCAGCGCCGAAAAGAACCTGCCCGTGCGCTGGTCGCAGACCGAGAACGTCGTCTGGAAGCTCGCGCTGCCAGCATGGTCGGGGTCGACACCCATCGTGTGGGGAGATCGCATCTTTCTCAGCGTGGCCGAAGGCAGTCAACTGTCTCTCTGGTGCGTGGACCGGGTACGCGGCGTCGTGCGCTGGAAGCAGGCACTCGGCGGCGGCAACGTGAGGATGCAGAAGCAGAACATGTCGTCGCCTTCTCCGGTGACCGATGGGCAGCACGTCTGGGCGATGACGGGAACGGGCGTGCTCAAAGCCTTCGACTTCGAGGGCAAGGAACAGTGGGCGCGTGATATCCAAGCCGACTACGGCGCGTTTGGATTGCAGTGGGGTTACGGATCATCGCCGTTGCTCTATGGCGACTCGCTGTACGTACAGGTGCTCCATGGAATGAGGACCAACGATCCGTCCTACGTCCTCCGCATCAGCAAGGCCAACGGACGGACGATCTGGAGAGTGGAGCGGCCGACGAACGCACGTTTCGAATCTCCAGACTCGTACACCACGCCGGCACTTCTTCGGTACGGCACCAACACCGAGATCGTCATCACTGGCGGCGATGTCGTGACCGGTCACGATCCTTCGAACGGCAAAGAACTGTGGCGGGCTGACGGGCTGAATCCATCGAACAACGGTTCGTACCGCATCGTCGCCTCACCGGTCGTTCATGGAGAGATGATCGTGGCGCCGTCGAGAGAACGCCCGATGCTGGCGCTGAAGACTGGCGGACGAGGCGACGTCACCAACACGCATGTGCTCTGGTCGTTCAACAACGGTCCAGACGTGCCGACGCCGGTGACCGACGGGACATACGTCTACGCCATCAACGATCGGGGCATCATGTGGTGCCTGGACGCGAAGACCGGCAAAGAGATCTACGGCCGGCAACGACTTCGCCCGGCCACCTACAGCGGGTCGGCGGTGCTCGCCGACGGAAAGATTTACATTACCGATGAAGATGGTGTGACGAGCGTCGTGCAGGCAGGGCCCTCGTTTGTCAAGGTCGCCGAGAACGATCTCGGCGAGTACACGCTCAGTTCTCCGGCAATTTCAGAGGGGCAGATCTTCATCCGGACCGAGTCGTTCTTGTACGCGATAGGGAATAAGAAGTCTTGAACCGTTCGGGTCGTTCGGACCGTTCGGGTCGTTCGGATCGTTCGGGTCGTTCGGGTCGTTCGGACCGTTCGGATCGTTCGGGTCGTTCGGATCGTTCAGGAAGTTGGCCGGAAGTACAGCACCATCCCTGCGCCGATCGACGCGAACAGAAATCCCAGGTACAGCATTGGATTGATCGCCGATTTGGGAGGGTGGAGCAGCATCGAGAACAACACGTTCACAATGGGTGCGCCGCCAAAGACCAGAGGCATCACGTAGACCGGCAGGCCCCCCGACCTGAAAGCCCAGATGATGCAGGCCGCGCCCGCGGCGCCAAGGGCGCCGGCAATCGTGGCAGTCATCAGGCCGTTGCTGTTGAAGCCAGACATGCTCCCCTGAGCGCTCAGTGCTGCGACGGGCACAATCACGCCAATCAGGAAATACGCGACGCCGACGCAGAGCAGGGCTTTGAGGGGGTTTCCCAACTGCGTCTGCCCCTGGTGGAGCAGTGCGCCGTACGCGCCCCACGACAACACGGCTCCCGCGACAAAGATGACCCATCCCATACGTTTTGGCCTCGCGTGTGTGGACATGATTATTGTCAGACTGGACCCGGCGACAGATCTGTCTTAATACGACGAAGAATCCCAGCATATTGCAGTCAGGGCGCGAAGCGTGTCAACCCTCGCCCTCTGTTATAGTTGACAGGTGAGCGAGCGCGGTCCCGCAGCCGTCGAAGATCAAACCGAAGTTGGCAGTTACTTCGTCGCGAACTACCCGCCCTTTTCCGTGTGGACGAAGGAGGCTATCGAGCGCGACGCGCGGCCGGCGCTCGGCCGCGATCCTCGACCGGGCGTCCCTCTCGGGCTGTACCTCCACATTCCGTTCTGTCGCAAGC
Organism: Vicinamibacterales bacterium; assembly: GCA_036556585.1. GTDB lineage: Bacteria > Acidobacteriota > Vicinamibacteria > Vicinamibacterales > JAMQPK01 > DATBJG01. The sequence continues at coordinate 4,580 of DATBJG010000371.1, read as the reverse complement.
GCTGTCACTTCTGTTACTTCCGCGTGTACACCGACAAGAACGCCCAGGAAGTGGCCGACTACCTGGATGTGCTGGTGCGCGAATGGGAGCTTTACCAATCGCAGCGCGCGATTGCCGGCCGTCCGCTGAATTTCGTCTATTTCGGGGGCGGAACGCCTTCGTTTCTGTCAACGCGCCAGCTCGAACGTCTGGTGAGCAGGCTCAACGCCCTCAGCTCGTGGAAGCAGGCCGAGGAAATTGCGTTCGAATGCGAGCCGGGGACATTGACCGAACCCAAGCTTGCCGCGATTCGCAAGATGGGGGTCACGCGGCTGAGCCTGGGCATCGAGAACTTCGACGATCGAATCCTCGAGCTCAACGGCCGCGCGCACCGATCTCCCGAGGTCTTTCGCGCGTACGAACAGGCGCGCGAGCTGAGATTTCCACAGATCAACATCGATCTGATTGCCGGCATGCTCGGGGAGACCGACGAGAATTGGGAGGCATGCATCCGCAAGACGCTCGAGCTCGATCCCGAGAGCGTCACCATCTATCAGATGGAGCTGCCGTACAACACCGCCATCAGTCACGATCTGCTCAAAAAGACGGGCCGGTTCGGCGAGCCGGTTGCGAGCTGGTCGACAAAAAGACGATGGGTTTCAGAGGCGTTTGAGGCGCTCGAGGCGGCCGGCTATTCCGTGCTCAGCGCATACACCGCCGTCAAGGATCCGACGCGCACGCGCTTCGTCTACACCGATCGACTCTGGCAGGGTGCCGACCTGGTCGGACTGGGTGTCGCGTCGTTCGGGCATGTCAGCGGCGTGCACATGCAGAATGCCGACACCTGGGAAACGTATCGCGACGAGGTCATCCGCGGCCAGATTCCGTTGAGCCGCGCATACCGTCCGACCGATGAAGAGCGCCTGATTCGCGAGCTGGTGCTCCAGCTCAAGCGCGGGGCGATTCGGCCGGCCTATTTTCGAGACACGTACCAGGTCGACGTGCTCGAACGGTTTCGCGCGCCGTTCGCGTCGCTCCGGGCGGATGGGTTTCTCGAGGCGGCCAGCGACGACCTCGTGGCGCTCTCGCGCGCCGGGTTGCTGCGCGTTGACGTCCTGTTGCGGCGATTCTTTTTGCCCGAGCACGCCGGCATCCGCTACACCTGATGCAACCGCTGTCCGAATATCGACTCACGCGCCGCGTCCAGTTCTACGAGACCGACGCGGCCGGCATCGTTCATTTCAGCTGGTTCTTTCGGTACATGGAAGAGGCCGAGCACGCGCTGTGGCGTGCGGTTGGCCTCAGCGTGGCGCCGCCGGGATCCGAGATCGGCTGGCCGCGCGTCGCGACGTCGTTCGAGTTCCATCGGGCGCTGCGCTTCGAAGACGAGTTCGAGGTCTGGCTCCGGGTGACGGCCATCAAGACCAAGACGATTCAGTTCGCCTGTCTGCTGACACGCGACGACACGAAAATTGCGACCGGTTCGCTGACGATTGCCTGCGCCAGCCAGCAACCCAACCAGCCGCTGAAGGCCATTCCGATCCCACCCGACATTGCCGCGCGTTTTCAGGTTGCGCCGGGCCTCGAGACATAGCGTCGTGACACAGGACCTCGATATTCCATCGGCAGAGCGGATGGATCGGGCGGCGCTGGCAGCCCTGCAGGGACAGAGGCTTGGACGGCTGCTGGCCGGCATCTACGGACCGAACCGCTTCTACACCGCGAAGCTGGATGAGGCAGGCGTCCGGCTGAATGACCTTCAGTTGCCGCGTGACCTCTCGCGCCTTCCGCTCACCACCAAGACCGAGCTGGTGGCCGATCAGATCGCGCATCCTCCGTGGGGCACGGCCTACTGCGAGCCAATGGATCGGTATACGCGGTACTGCCAGACTTCGTCGACAACAGGACGCCCGCTGCGATGGATCGATACCAGCGACAGCTGGCAGTGGATGCTCGAGTGCTGGAAAACCGTGTATCGCGGAGCACGTGTCGGACGCCACGATCGCATTTTCTTTCCGTTTTCGTTCGGTCCGTTCCTGGCGTTCTGGACGGCATTCGAAGCGGGATGCCAGATGGGCGCGCACTGTGTGCCTGGCGGTGGCATGTCGAGCCAGCTTCGCCTGTCGATGATTGAAACCATCGAACCAACCGTACTTTGCTGCACCCCAACCTACGCTCTCCGCCTCGCCGAGGTTGCCGCCGAGAATCGGGCGGATCACCGTTCGCTCTCGGAAAGCAGCGTTCGGGTGCTCATCGTGGCGGGAGAGCCCGGCGGCAGTATCCCCGCGACGCGGGAACGCATCGAACGGAGCTGGGGTGCACGGGTCATCGACCATCATGGGCTTACCGAAGTGGGGCCCGTCAGTTTCGAATGCTGGGAGCAACCGGGGTTCCTGCACCTCAACGAAAGCGAATACGTGTGCGAGGTCCTCGATCCATCGACGCTCGACCCGGTGTCTGACGGCGAGCCCGGCGAACTGGTCGTGACAAACCTCGGCCGCACGCAGAGCCCGGTCATCCGCTATCGAACCGGCGACATCGTTGTCCGCCGATCCGACCTGTGCCGGTGCGGGCGGACCTGGGCCCGCCTCGAAGGCGGCATTCTGACGCGCGCTGACGATATGATCAATGTCCGTGGCGTCAACGTCTATCCGTCGGCCCTCGAGTCGGTCGTCCGCCGGTTCGATGAAGTCGTCGAGTTCCGTTCGATCGTGCGGCGCGCCGGCGCGATGCGATCGTTATCGCTCGAGATCGAGCTTACGCCGCAGGCTGCGGATGCGTCCGGGATCGCGACACGCGTATCGCAGCAGCTGCGCGAAGCGCTGGGGTTGACGATTCCAGTCCAGATTGCGGAGAGTGGAAGCCTTCCGCGATTCGAGATGAAATCACGGCGACTGGTGGTCGAGGAGTGAATAGGGCGTGGAGAGCGTGAATGAGTGACGGACGAGAAAACCACCCCGACGTGGTGGTGATTGGCGGCGGACCGGCCGGATCCACGACATCGACCCTGATTGCCCAGCGCGGATATCGGGTGCAGCTGTTCGAACGGGAGCGTTTTCCACGGTTCCATATCGGCGAATCGCTGATTCCGGAGACCTACTGGGTGCTCAAGCGGCTCAACATGCTGCCCAAGATGCAGATGAGCCACTTCGTCAAGAAGTACAGCGTGCAGTTCGTCAGCGCCAACGGCAAGCTGTCGGCGCCGTTTTACTTCTGGGACAACAAGCCGCATGAGTGTTCCCAGACCTGGCAGGTGGTGCGCAGCGAGTTCGATCAGCTGATGTTGACGAACGCTCGGGAGCACGGCGTGGAGGTTCACGAAGGTGTCCGCGTGCACGACGTCCTGTTCGAAGGAGCGCGTGCGGTGGGCGTATCGATCAAAGATGAAGACGGCACGTTCCGCGAGGTCCGCGCTCGGGTCGTGGTCGACGCCAGTGGTCAGAACGGCCTGCTGCAGAACCGGCTCAGGCTTCGTGTATGGGATCCGGTCCTGAACAAGGGCGCAATCTGGACGTACTGGGAAGGTGCCTACCGGGATACCGGACGTGACGAAGGCGCGACCATGGTGCTCCAAACCGCCAACAAGAACGGTTGGTTCTGGTACATTCCTCTCCACAACAACATCGTCAGCGTTGGCGTGGTGGCGCCGTTCGACTATCTGTTCAAGGGACGGACGAACTACGCGCAAACCTACGAAGAAGAGGTTGAGCGGTGTCAGGTCGTGAAAGAGCGCGTGTCGAGCGGTACGCGCGTCACCGGATATTTCGCGACGAAGGATTATTCGTATCGGGCCAAGCAGGTGGCGGGGGAGGGTTGGGTGCTCGTCGGGGATGCCTTTGGTTTCTTGGATCCGTTGTACTCCTCCGGCGTCCTGCTGGCCCTTCGTTCTGGCGAGATGGCTGCCGATGCGATTTGTGACGGCTTTGAGATGGGTGAGACATCCGCCGGTCAGCTCGGCCGCTGGGGTCCCGTCTTCAACGAAGGCGTCGACCGCATGCGCCGCCTCGTTTGCGAATACTACGATGGCTTCAGCTTCGGCAACTTCGTCAAGAATTATCCGCACCTCCAGGGAACGGTCACCGATCTGCTCATTGGCGATCTGTTTACCGACCGCGTCGATCGCGTCTGGAATCCGATGGAATCGCTCTACCCGCCGGGCAAGACGCCGATTCCAAAGTGGGACGCCGGGACCCCGGCCGACCAAACCAATCAGAAAGCCAACGAGCTGACGCTCCCGGAAGGGCGCAAACCTTAGGAAGTGATCAGAAGTTATCAGTTATCAGTTGTCAGTTGTCAGTTGTCAGTGAGTTTTCAGTCCCAGCCGATTCTGACAACTGACAACTGATAACTGACAACTGATTACTACAAAAATCTCCCCATGCCGACAGACCGCGGGAAAACACGGGTCGAGGTGGCTACGTCGCGTTGCTGCTGGCCGCGGCGCTCTGGGACCGAAATCGGGCTGGTCTCAGGCGCGTACGAGTGACTGGTGTGCGCGCTGATTATTGGCGTGGCGGCGGAGTCGACATCGGCGGGTCTAAAGACCCGCCTCTACAATTCACAACATCGGCGGGTCTAAAGTCGACATCGGCGGGTCTAAA
>DATBJG010000370.1:0-8047 GCA_036556585.1 Vicinamibacterales bacterium | reverse complement strand
CCTGATTGAATTGGCGCTCGTTGGTGACCTGTGAATCCGATCGGCCGCCAATCGGGTTGACGGTAAAGAGCACGGCATTGCGGCGATCGTAGAACGGGTCGAAGACGAACGACACGACGTCGTTGCCTTGAAAGAGCGCGTTGCTGTCGCGGCGCATCTCGGTGGCCACGAGCCGATCCAGCTCGCTGTCCCACATCCGCGCGGACACGTACACATTGTCGTTGTCGAACGAGACCCAGACATCCGTCTGATCGGTCGCTTCAGCACCCGGTTGAGGCTCGATCTGGATGAAGCCCGACATCGCAGGAACGTCCTGATAGTGACGCTCGTCGAGCGCACCATCGATACGAAGTGGCTGCTGCAACCGCACGGCTCGAACCGTCGCACGCCCTTCTGAGTCGCGCGCGATGGTCGCGGGCGCAACGGGCTCAGGGGGCGCATCCGGAACGAGTGCGATCGCTTTGGGAGCCGCCGGATTCGTCACATCAGCCGGGCCGTCAGACGACTGCCCCGCTTCGACGGGCCCGATGCAGAGCGCGCCGACCATGACCAAAACGCCTGCACTTACGCGGAATCTGACGCGCAAACGACGAGCGCGACCGACGGAGCGATTGAAATCTGAAGGCAGAGTCTTGAAGTATTGCACAGACAGGCCTCGACGCCATGCATCGCAATCAGCGGCCCTTGCGAAGGGCCGCGACCAACTTCCTCATATCCTCTGGCATTGGTGCTTCAAATCGCATGCGTCGCCCGTCCAACGGATGCTCAAAGGCAAGGCTGTGCGCATGCAGTGCCTGTCTGGCAAATTCCATGGGTCGCAGCTCCTCGGGCCCATAGGTATAGCGTTGCTCTCCAACCAGGGTATGACCACGCAGCCGGGCCTGAATGCGAATCTGATTCCGCTTCCCGGTTTGTAGCGTCACTTCGATGAGTGACGCCTTTTCAAACGCCTCAATGACACGATAGTCGCAGATCGCCTCTGTGCCACGTGGATCGCGGGGATGGGTCTCCTTCTGGATCAGCGCTTTGCGGTCCCAGACCAGGTAGTCGTGCCACGTCCCCCGAGCGGGGGTCGGATGGCCGTACACGATTGCGCGATACACGCGCTCGGGTGTTCGCTGCAGAAACTGCCGCTTGAGGGATTGTTGCGTGGGCCCATCCTTGGCAAAGAGGACCACACCCGATGTGTCCCGATCGATTCGATGGACGACCAACGGGCGACGCTTGCCGTGCGACCGCAGGTGACTCTCGATCTGCTCGTAGACGGACGGCTCACCGCGCTTGCGCTCGAGCGGTACGGTCAGGAGTCCGGCGGGCTTGTTCAATACGAGAAGGTGGGAGTCTTCGTAGAGAATGTCGAGCTCTTTCCGGCGGAAGGGCCCAGGACGCCGTTTGGCACTGCCCGGACGATCCATCCAGAGGCGCACGACGTCCCGCGCGGCCAGTCGCAACGTAGCACCACCACGACCAACTTCGGTGCCGTTGACGAAGACCTTGCCTTTCTCGCGCGCGGCAAGCGCGCGGGCCCGCGACCCGAGGCGTTCGGGCGAAGAAAGAAACTTGTCGAGGCGCACGCCTTCCTCGTCGGCACCGACAACCCATTCGGTTTTTGACAATTCCGGCTCTAGGGCGCGCCAGCTTCGGGCCGACGGATTTCGTTGTCGACGTCGAGCAGGACGCGAACCCGATCGTCCGCCTGGGTCCCGCGCACCATCAGGAAACGACCGTCACGGGCGACGTCATATTGAGTTCGGAACAGATCCGCCCCCCGGAAGGAGGTGAACGGTGAGTCGAAGAGCACCGCCGGAGGCGAGATACGGCCCGTCGCCGGATCCAGCGTGACACGCATCACACGATTCGACTCCCGGTAGTACAGCTCGCGTCCATCACGTGACCAGACGGGCTGCCAGCCGGCCGAGGTCGAGACCGGGATTCTCGATTCTGGCCCGGTACTGGGCCGAAGAAAGACCTGGTTTCTGTCGGACTGATTTGAGACGTAGACAATCCACCGCCCGTCGGGCGAGAACTGAGCGTTACGAGTATCAGTCGGCGGTGGAATGAGCGGACGAGGCGGGGCATCAGCCGACAGCAGCAAGACGCGACCGCGGGTGAGACTCGCAGATTGTATCCCTTCCAGAGTCTCCTCCGTCGCGGCTATCAGACGGCCGTCCGGCGAGACGCTGTCGGCCTGCACACGACGATCGGTCGAGGTAACGCTCCGCCCGGGTCCGCTGCCGTCTGCCGGCACTTCGCGCAGCTCCCGACGCCCGTTGTCGACCGTGGTTGTGGCAACCACTCGCAGGCCATCCGGCATCCAGACCGGACTGCGGCTCGTGCCATCGTTCGTGAGCCGAATCCGCGATCCCCGTTCGAGATCGACGATCCAGACGTCCGTTCGATCCTGGTCTGAGACGGTCACCGCCGCAAGACGATCGTCTGGTGAGAGACGCGGTCCCTCGTAAGCCGCACGTTGGCTCGTAGCGGGCGTCACGCGTCCTTCACGATCCACCCACACGAGAGTAGAGTCGCTCGAGAACGCCGGTTCGTAGGCCAGAGTTCCGCTGGGCGCGATGTCGAAGAGCACGCGCGGACCAGCCTGCCGGACATCACTGGCCAATACCACGGGAGATCCTGTGACGCTGAGCTGCTCAGAGTCGAACGGGCTTGCGACAATCTGGTTGCCGCGCGCGTAAACCAGATGACCGCCGGCAAGTCCTGCCGGCGTGGTCCCATCGACGAGCTTGCGGTGTTCTCCGCCGGCGGTCGAGACGGCAGCGATGTATGAACCGGTCCGATCGAGAACCGTGAAGAGAACCGTTCGCCCGCCATCAAGCACCCGCGGCGCCCAATGAAGGATCTCCCCCCGATCGGTGGACACTTGTGTGAGCTCGGTTGGCGTGCCGCCATCTGCGGGCACACGCATCAGCCCGGTTGGACCGTCGAAAACAATCATGCCGTCGGCCCCCCACGTGGCCGTCCGGCTGCCTGTGATGTTGCCTACGGGGACCGATTCGCCGCCGCTGATGCGGACCTTCCTGAGCTTCCGATCTCTTCCGAAGAATCCCAACCATTCTCCATCGGGTGAAAAGAACGGCGACGTACCGCCTTCGGTACCGGAAAGGAAATGTGCGTCGAACTCGTCCCGTCTCTGCACGAGGATGGCAGCTTCGTCGTTGCCGTACGCGCCAATCGCCACGCGTTGTCCATCGGGCGAGACCGCAACGCCCGCATCCAACCCAACGTACAACGTGTAGTTACCGGGAAGCCGGAGCTCGAAGCGTGTCGGGGCACCTGCAGAAACGGCTGGAGCGGGACGCGCGCGAAACATCCATGCGACCGTGCCACCAATGAGTGCCGTCGCCACGATGGCGGCAATCCACGCCGGACGAAACAAGTGAAACGGTTCGGTTCCGGACTCGACGTGCTCGGCATGCTCGGGCTGAGCCTCACCAGCCGCTTCGAGGTCGAACACCGCGTCGCCAATGTCGCGCAACCGGCGCAGCGGATCGCGCTCGAGACAGCGGGTGATTAATCGACGGAGCGGTGCGGGCGTATCCGGCGGGAGCAACGTCCAGTCGATGTCCTCCCGAAGTACGGCCCCGAGCACGTCAGACACACTCCTGCCCGAGAACAGCTGTCGGCCCGTCAGCATTTCGAAGAGGATGCAGCCAAATGACCAGATGTCGGTGCGCTTGTCGACCGGCATTGCGCTCGCCTGTTCCGGCGACATGTAGCTGGGCGTTCCAACGATGATGCCGACCCCTGTCGAGGAGGTGCCAAGCGTCAGCTCCTCGGTGGCTCGCGATTCGGCGGCTTCGATATCGGCCGAAGTCGTTGGAATAGCTTTTCCCAGACCAAAGTCGATGACTTTGACCGTGCCTTCCGGCGTGACCTTCACGTTCGCGGGTTTGAGATCGCGATGAACGATGCCGCGGTCATGCGCAGCGGCCAGACCTCTTGCCATCTGCAGGGCCATCGGGATCACATCTTCGTGCGGGATCGGCCCCCGGGCAATGCGCTCGGCAAGATCGTCGCCCTGGACGAGTTCCATGATGAGGGCACGAGTGTCGCCGTCTTCCTCGAGGCCATGAATGTGCGCGATGTTGGGATGATTCAGGGCAGCCAGCATCCGGGCCTCGCGCTTGAACCGCGCTTGACGCCCGGGATCATCGGCAAAGTGCACCGGCAGAATCTTGACTGCGACATCACGCTCGAGCTGCGTGTCGCGGGCCAGATAGACCTCGCCCATCCCGCCAGCCCCAAGCTTGGCGCGGATTTCGTACGGACCGATCTTCTTGCCCACGGGGACGTTCATGCGAGGGTCGTATTATACGCAGGCTCTACGGCCCCCGGGTGCAGGCACGACTCCGATTCTCGGCGACGCCGCTACTGAACACTGATGGCGAGCGCCTGCGTGTAAGTGATTTCCACGCGATCACCCACCTTGACACCTTCGAGATTCTTCTTGTTTTCCACGCGGAAACTCATCTTCCGGCCATCGTCGGCTCTGACCGTCACTGATGGCACCGCCATGTCGATCGCATCCACCGTGACCGAGGCATTCATCTGCTGAGACACCGTCCCGCCGGGCTTCGCGCCCTCGCTTCTGACGATGTCGGCCGTGCCGGACGGCTTGGCGGTCTTATCACCGGGTTTGCGAATCTGGTAGACGACCGATTCGTAGTAGCGGAAGGTGACCTTGTCGCCCACTTTAAGGGCATCGAACCGTTTGACTTCTGGTCCGACGAGAACGGTGTCGCTCAATCCATTGCTGTCCTTCAGTGTGACCAGACGGGCTTTGTAGTCGATCGCCTCGACCGTTACGGTTTCGCTGACTTCGGCGCCCTGCGTCACCGCCTTCTGTGCCCCTACTGTTGCGGCGCAAACCAGCACCAGTGCGCAACCTGTGACAAACGACTGCATGAATCGCATTCGGCTTCTCCATTGAGTGATGGTTGTCATACGAGGTTTCATTGAATCCAGACCGAACGTCGGATGAGGATCACGGCGCCAGTGAGCGGTGACCAGAATTCTCGATGACCACACGGATGTTCTTGGCCTTTGCGTCCAGCATGGTCTGAGCCGTGTAGCTGGTCCCGTCTGGCAGCGTACCAAACCGGACATCCAGCGTCACCGCCTCCTCGGGCTTGTCCAGATAGCTTCGCCACGCTGACGACCTCCAGGCGACTGGCTGCGGCGTCCACATCGATCGACAGCAAATCGGATGGCAGCAGGAAGTTGGGGAATTCCATCCGGACCTTCCCTTGCTGCGGCGGGCTCAGCTTCATGGTGCCCGCGTCCTTTGCCGTCGGCACCTGGTCCGGGCTCGGCGGCACGTACTGATGAATCAGTGCGGAAGCCCGCTCCATGTAGTCCTGCATCTCGTCCTTTTTCTTCTCGACGATCTTTTCTTTGAGCCGACCCCCGCGACGACCGCGGCCACCCTGCTCAGCTTGCGATTGCGGTTCCCCAATCGGGAGCTTCGTGAGCTTCCCGTCGGCGCCGTAAAAGACCCGCTGCTGCTTCCGTGACTTCTCCTCACCCTTGAGGCTGATCACGGTCGTCTCGATCCACTCGTACTGTCGAAGGCGCTTCTGACTCTCTCCCAGGTTCTTCTTCAGGGCGGCAACCATCTGATCCGGCGTCGCCGGGCTCTGGGCGAACACAGAGCCACCCGATTGGAACATCACAACGCTGGCGGCCATCATCACAGCGACCGCGCGATTGAACTTCATGGAATCCCCTTCCCGGCGCGCTACTGTCTCGCCATCGCGATGCGAACAGCCTCTGCAGGCGAGACCAGGTGGTCCGAGTTTTCAGCCGCATCGGCAATCGCGATCTGGACGCCCCGCACATTGCCCGAAAACTCATTCCCTTGCGGTCCGTAATCCTGTGAGACTGGTGAGCCTGTGTCCAGACCGACATCACACCCGTCGTCGGCTGAGAAAATCATGGCCGCAGTGGCCGCGACCGCGCCGTCGCCCACCTTCTTGCCGTCCACGTAGAGCGAAACCTGGCCGCCCTTTCCGAGGCCGCCGCCTGCGTACTTGAACTCCATGCGCACCTGATGGTGGCCCGAAGGCAGTTTGCTGTCGCCCTCGACGTAGAAGTACTGAACGCCGAGCAGGTTGTAGCAGTACTTCAGCTTGCCGCCCTTTGCGTACAGACTCCAGCCGCCAATGTTCCCCCCCTGCGCGATGATCACGCCTTCGGCGCCGGACTCAGGCACATCGATCGACGCCGTCACCGAGTGGGACTTGTTCTTGATACTCACGACCGAGTTCTCTGACAGGCGCCCCATGCCACCGAAGAGGATCTGCGTCTTCCCCTTGATGAGCACGGGTCGACCTGCGGTGTCCGGGTTCATGCGTTCCGCAACCTGGTCGTCGAGTGGCAGCACGTTGTAGCGCATCGCCTCCATCAGCCACAGCCGTTGAAGCTGGTGAAGCTTGTCGGGCATCTGCTTGGACAGGTCGTTTGACTGGCTCCAGTCCTTGCTGGTGTCGTAGAGCTCCCAGACGTCGTTGTCGAAGGCCGGCGTTTTCTCACCGACGAGGACCCACGGCGTCTTGTGCCTCGTCACCGCCGTCCAACCCTTGTGGTAGATGCCCCGGTTACCGAACATCTCGAAGTACTGGGTCTCGTGCCGCTCGGCCGCCTTGGGCTCGTTGAAGGAATACAACATGCTGATGCCCTCGATAGGCTTCTGCTGGACTCCGTTCACTGAGATTGGCTCGGGAAGGCCCGCCGCCTCGAGGATGGTCGGGGCGATGTCGATGACGTGGTGGAACTGCGTGCGAAGCTCGCCTTTTCCTTTGATCACCTTGGGCCAGTGAACGATGGTGCCGTTGCGGGTCCCGCCCCAGTGCGACGCGACCTGCTTGGTCCACTGATACGGCGTGTTCATCGCGTGCGCCCAGCCGACCGCGTAGTGGTTGTACGACTCCGGCCCGCCGAGCTGGCCTATTCTGGCATTGAGGAATTCAGGTGTTTCGATGGCGGCCGCGCCATTGAAATTGATCATCTCGTTGAAGGTGCCCTGCAGCGTCCCTTCCGCGGACGCACCATTGTCGCCGATGATGTAGAAGACGAGCGTGTCGTCGAGAATCTCGAGGCTCTTCAACGAGTCCAGCAAGCGGCCGACGTGATGGTCGGCGTACTCGAGGAAGCCCGCGTACACCTCCATCTGGCGGCGCAGGGACGGCTTGAGATCCTCGGGCATTGCGTCCCACGCCGGGATCTGCTCGTGACGCACGGTGAGCTTGCAGTCGGCCGGGATGACGCCCAGCTTTTTCTGTCGCGCAAACGTTTCCTCACGCAGCTTGTCCCAGCCCTGATCGAACTTGCCCTTGTACTTGTCCGCCCATTCCTTCGGGACGTGATGCGGGGCGTGCGTTGCGCCCGGTGCAAAGTAGATGAAGAACGGCTTGTCAGGGATGAGCGCCTTCTGCTGTCCGATCCACGCGATCGCCTTGTCCGTCATGTCTTCCATCAGGTGGTATCCCTCTGCGGGCGTCTTCTTGACTTCAATTGGCGTGGTGCCTTCATAGAGCGAGGGGTACCACTGGTGCGCCTCACCACCGATGAAACCGTAAAAGTATTCAAAGCCTCCGCCCCCAGTGGGCCACGCGTCGAACGGGCCCGCCGGGCTCGTCTCCCACACTGGCACCTCATGGCACTTGCCAAACTGCGCCGTCGCATAACCATTCAGCTTCAGCGTGCGGGCGATCGGTGACGCCGTGTTCGGGAGAACCGAGCAGTAGCCGGGAGAGCCGCTCGCGATTTCGGTGATGCCACCCATCCCGACCGAGTGGTGGTTGCGGCCGGTCAAAAGCGCCTGTCGTGTAGGCGAGCACAGGGCGGTCGTGTGAAAGCGGTTGTACTTCAGGCCACCGGCCGCGAGCTTCTCCGCGTTTGGCGTTTGGCACGGGCCACCGAACGCGCTCGAGGCGCCGAATCCGACGTCGTCCAGCAGGATGACCAGGACGTTCGGCGCGCCTTTCGGCGGACGGATGTCCCGGATCGGCGGATATTTCGTGTCCGGGTC
>DATBJG010000369.1:0-19402 GCA_036556585.1 Vicinamibacterales bacterium | reverse complement strand
CCTCGTCTGGCGGAAAGCTGGAAACCATCCCCTGACGGCCTGCGGTGGGCCTTCAAACTTCGAGACAACGCAAAGTTCCATGATGGAAGTCCAGTCGACGCGGCGAGTGTTAAGCGCTCTCTTGACGAAGCACTGGCGAACTTAACCGATCGAAGTCTAGTGCCTGGTTTAGACGACATTGCCGGAATTGACGTCGACGGACCACGTGAGTTGCGCGTGACCTTGCGCAATCGATCGACCTTCTTCCTCGACGACCTGTCCATACCGATCTCGAAAAGAAGTGGTGATCGGATCATTGGCACCGGACCGTTTGTCGTCCAGTCAAGCACGCCCGAAGAAATTGTGATGTCGACTTTCCCCGATCACTACCTCGGCACGCCTGAGGTTGACCGCATTGTGTGGAAGCCGTATCCAGCTCTACGGACTGCATGGGCTGGCATGATGCGCGGCGAGATCGATTTCCTGTACGAGGTCAGCCAGGAGAGCGCCGAATTCGTCCAGGGCGAGTCGTCGGTCAACACGTTTTCGTTCCTGCGGCCCTACGCATTGGGTGTCGCGTTCAACTCACGACGCCCGATATTCGCCGATCAGAGGGTTCGGCAGGCCCTCAACTTTGCGGTAGATCGTCAGACGATCATCGAACAAGCACTGAAGGGCCGTGGGGTGAGCGCCCAGAGCCCGATATGGCCCCTCCATTGGGCTTACGATCCTAATGTGCCAGGCTACTCCTATGACCCGTCGAGAGCGGCGGCGATTCTCGACGGCACGAATGCGAGATTCAATGGGAAGCGCGGTGGGGAACCTGCCTCAGCCAGCCCAGCACGTTTCCGTTTTACCTGCCTCGTTCTCGACAACCTCGCAGTATGGGAGCGCATGGCTCTCCTGGTGCAGCGACAACTGCGGGAAATCGACGTCGACATGCAACTCGAGGCGGTGTCAGCGGCCGACTTCAACGCGCGCATCGCGAAAGGCGATTTCGATGCCGTCTTTCTGGAATTCAGTGCCAGGTCGATGAGTCGGGCGTACGTCTTCTGGCATTCAGAAAGTCCCCGCAATGCGTTCGGGTATCGAAATTCGAGAGTAGATCAGGCCTTCGAGGCGATTCGCCGAGCACCGCCCGGCGACGATGGGGCCTACCGGACCGCTGTCCGCGATCTACAGCAAAGCATGATTAGCAGCCCACCCGGGATTTTCCTAGCATGGGGGCAAACCGCGCGAGCCGTAAGCACGCGTTTTCGGGTACCGGAGGAAAGAGACCGTGACGACGTACTCCAGACCTTGAGCAGGTGGCAACTCGCCCCCGCCCTCGCCCTCGCCGAGGTGCGCGATTGAGAAAGATCACCTCCCGCTTTGCAATGCTCCTCGCCACAGCGGGAATTCTGCCGCTCCTTGTTTACGGCGCCGTCTCGATCTACTCACTCCGTGTGGGAACGCGACAGTCAGTCGTTACAGGCAACGTCAACGTCGCGAGGCGCGCAGCCGAACAAATCCAGCTCTATATCGATACGAACATCAAGGTGATGCGCGCCGTGGCCTCGGATTTGGACGGCACCAACCTCGAAGCGTGGCAACAGGACAGGATTCTCAAGAACTACGTCATTGAGTTCCCGGAGTTCAGGGAAATCACATTATTCAGCGCAACCGGTGCCGCAATCGCATCCAGTCGAGTGGGCCGTCCCGAATTGCGAGCGGATCAGGTAGGAACCTCTGTCGGTGACAATGTCACGATGTCACCTATCACCGTCGACGACGACCTGCTACCGACGGCCGTGATTGGAATTCGCCTCCGCCATCTGAACGAGTCTACAGGTTGGCTCCAGGGTGAGCTTCGGCTCGAAGAAATGTGGCGGATGGTGGATCGCATTCGCGTGGGCCAGCAGGGGTTCGCCCTGATTGTGGCCAACGAAGGGCAACTCGTGGCACACGGGGATCCCAACCAAAAGCCTCGAGTGGCCCGTGGCGACAACCTGCAGTCCCATCCGCTCGTGCAGCGCCTTCAGCAGGATCTCAAACTCGACTCTGACTCGCAGGAAGTGACTCAACCCGAAAGCCAGCAGGTCATGCTTGCAGCGGGTGCGCCCATTCGCAAGCTCGGTTGGACGGTCATCGTCGAGCAGCCGGCAGCGGAAGCGTACGCGGTGGCCGACCAGCTCGGACGCCAGCTCTTCTTCGTCATTGGCCTGGCGCTGCTGGCCACCATTATCGTGGGCTACTTATGGGGTCGCCAGTTCATCAGGCCCATCTTCGCATTGATGCGCGGAACGCAGGCCGTCGCCGAAGGGCGGCTCGATGAGCGCGTCCAGATTACAACCAGCGACGAGTTCCAGCAGCTCGGCGACGCGTTCAATGGCATGGCGGACCGCCTCGTCGAACTACAGGAGGACGTGAAGAGAAAAGAGCGGCAGGCAATCTTCGGACGCATCGCGGTCGGCCTGGTGCACGACCTCTCGCATCCGATCCAGAACATCGGCAACAGTTGTCGACTGATGATGAAAGTCTGGGACGATCTCGAGTACCGCGAGACGTTCAGGCGAACCGTCGAGCGCGAGTTCGCAACCGTCAAGCGAGTGCTCGAAGACCTGCGGCATCTTGCGCGACCCCTCCCTCTCGAGCGCTTTCCCATCGACGTCAACCGTTCTGTCAACGATGTCGTCGAATCGATGCGGACGCAGGCCGACACCGGCAACCTCTCCCTCTACTGCAAGACCACACCGGAACAGCTGTTCATGGAAGGCGATCTGTTCGCACTCGGCCGCGTCTACCGGAACCTCATCACCAACGCGATCCAAGCCACGAGTCCCGGGGGCATGGTGACGGTTGCCACGGCCCGGGTCGGTCAGATGGCGGAAGTGAGTGTTTCAGATACCGGGTGCGGAATCGCGCCCGAACGGCTGGCCGCAATCTTCGACGACTTTGTCACCACGAAACGACGTGGTCTCGGACTTGGCCTGGCGATCTCGAAGAAGATCGTCGAGCAACTTGGCGGGACGATCGCCGTGACGAGCGAGCTGAACAAAGGCACCATGTTCACCATGCGATTCCCGTCGGTCGAGCCGCGGGCCGATGGCGAAGGCATGGGTCACCCCACTCCTGAAGAGACTCACGCAGCCTGAAAGAACCTCGACCTGGAACGATCGAGGTCTGCCACTCTCGCGGCGACTCATCGAGCGGAGGCGGGGGATCGCCTGCTCGCGACCATGGAGAGGAAAAACAACCTGGCGCGGCCGGCTCCAACAAGCCGTGCCGAACCTTCAGCCGAGTCGACGGGCGCCAGGTGCCACGTCTGCCGCACTCAGGACGACTGGTGCGGCGTCACCCCCTACTTGCGAGGAAGAACCGCGTCTTTCAGCTGTTTGGCAATACGGGCCTTGACGACGGTTTTTGCCGGGATCTTGATGGGCTCGCCCGTCGCGGGATTCCGGCCCATTCTGGCCTTGCGCTTCTGAACAACCAGTTTGACCATGCCGGGCAACACGAACTCACCCGACCGCTTGAGCTCTTTCTCCGACAGGGTCGTCAACTCGTCGAAGAACTCGCGGGCCTGGGTCCGCTTCATTTCGAAACGATCGGCAAAGTGCGAGAAGAGCTCGGACTTGCCCATCCTCCGGGCGTCAGCCATAGTGTCCCTCACAGGAAAGCGCGCGCGTCATCGCTCGACCGGGCCACGTGGCCGCCCCTCGCCACAGACAGCCGCGCGCGCAGGCGGCAGCCGGGGACCGGGCCAAAACGCCGTATCCTAGCGCGCGTCCTAGTGGGTGTCAATCACACCCGACGCCTGAATCCGTGGGTTTCCGGAGCTGATGCTAGAATTTCGCGAGCATGTCAAGCACCATCGACACCTTCCCCAATCCAAGTCCCGGGCGCGACTATCAGATCGATATTCGCTGTTCCGAATTCACCTCCGTGTGTCCGAAGACGGGCCTCCCCGATTTTGGTGAAATCCGCATCTCGTATGTCCCCGACCAGCGCTGTATCGAGTTGAAAGCACTGAAGTACTACCTGATCGAGTTCCGGAACCGCGGCATCTTTTACGAGAACGTGACAAACCAGATCCTGGACGATCTGGTCGGGGTGTGCCAGCCTCGGCGCATGACCGTCGTCGGCGACTTTTCGGTCCGCGGCGGAATCAAGACCATGGTGACGGCAACCTACGAAAAGCCGGTGTGACCGACCCACAGGAACCTGACGCTCCGCTCAAAATCCCCATCGACGACACACTGGATCTGCACGCGTTTGCCCCTCGCGACATTCCTTCCGTTGTCGAGGAGTACGTGGTGGCCGCGCATCAGGCCGGGCTCCGCGAAATCCGTCTGATTCACGGCCGCGGCCGGGGCATCCAGCGAGGAATCGTGCAGAAAACGCTCGAAAATCACCCATTGGTCCACGAGTTCTGGGATGCGCCGGAGTCGCATCTGGGCGCCACGGTGGCACGACTGCACGAAGAGCCTCCAGGTGCCGAAACATAAAGCGTGATTACGTTACTTCTGGCCACGATGTTGGCGGTTCAAACACCAGATCCCCACGCCGATGCCGAGCGGCTGGCTCGAAGTGGCGCATACGAAGAAGCACTCGATCGCTTCAGGTCGATCGCCGCTGCAAATCCTCGAGATTTGGATGCTCGAGAGTGGATTGCGCGGTTGCACGCCATCATGGGGCACCAGCGGCAGGCGGAGGACGTGTACCGGAGCGTCCTCGTCGAACAACCCGACCGTCTGGACGCGCTCGTGGGGCTGGGCGCAGCGCTCACCGCGCAGGGACGGCTTGACGAGGCCCGGCCAATTCTCAGTCGCGCCGAAAAACTCTCACCGAACGATTTGGAAGTTCTTGCCGCCCAGGGACGACTCAACCTCGCAGACGAGCAGAATCGGCTCGCGCTCGGCTACTACGGACGCGCGGCGCTCATCGCCCCCGAGCAGGCGGATCTTCGCCTCAATCTCGAAGAGGCGCACCGGCGGTGGGACCACCGACTCGAGGCGACGTACTTCAACGAAGTCTTCAGCGAGGAAATCGATCAGACGCAAAGCGCTGACGTCGCACTGAACTTCCGCGTCACCGATCGGCTGCGAGCCTTCGGTCGCGGCCAGCAGGAGCGACGGTTTTCGGAAACCGATCAGCGCGGTGGCGGTGGACTCGACTGGCGCGTCAACCAAAGGTGGCTCACCTCACTGCAGGCGCATGCGATGGTGGGGCCGGGGAATTTCGTTTTGCCCGAGGTGGAAGTGGGATTCGGTCTTGGCTGGAGCGGCCGGAAGGTGTCGCTCATGGCGCTCGGCACGCTGTTCAACTTCGACGCCGGCGCTGACATGTGGGCGTTCGGACCGGCCATTCGTCTGAACTTTACGGACAACGTCGCGTTGTCAGCGAGCCTCATGAGGACGTTGACTGACTTTGGCACTGACGAGCTGGTCGGCGACAGCGCAGGCAAGATCAGTCTCGGGTTCCGGATTCATCCCCGACTGTGGCTGGAAGCGGGTTATGCAGGAGGAATCGAGGATTTCGACCGCGTGACCGTGGATCGGCTCGGCGAATTCGGAGCAAACACCGTTTCTGGCACCGCCAGGCTCGACCTACGTTCCCTGACGACCATCGTCGCTTCCTACGAGTATCAGCAGATTGAAGACCACACGGAAATGGGAAGACTGACGCTGCGGTTCATTCAGAGGTTCTGAGTCAGAAGATAGAAGACAGAAGACTTCTGTCTTCTGTCCTAGAACACCCCCGGAAGGACCCGCCACCGAACGCGCGATTGGTAGCTCACGTACTCCTGATCGCGGCTCAGCGTCCGCTCTTCATAGATGGCTCGCACGAGCAGCGACGCATCCGTTACCAGCAGGACAGAGGCGTTCCACACATCGAGATGCGACGCGAGAAAAGCCGCGTGGCTCACCAGATAGCCCGCGTAGATGGGATGTCGAACGAATTTGTAGACACCGCTGCAGACAATACCGCGATTGGCCGGAACGATACCGAGACTGCGGCCAAGGGACACTTTGCCGGCCACGACGAGCATCAGGCCGCACGCCAACACGGATGCCGCCAAGGCCTCTGGCACCACTGACATCGTTTCTTCGGGCCGAAGGAGCGGCGGTCCGACCAGGGTCACGGCGGTAATGAGCCGCGCATCCCAACTGCGGTCCACGACGACGGCGCGCCGGCGAGCGACCGTCAACAGCACGACCAGCGACTCGCTGGCAAGCAGCAGCAGGCCTGTGACCCTCAGCGTCTCGAGGAAATCGACACCAATACGGTACGCAAACGCCAGAAACAGCCCGGCGACGAGGACGCGCGACGCATGCTCGGGCAACTCCCAAGCTTCTGCCTGAATCTTGAGGCGCTGAAGAAATGGGGCTTCGGACGTTTTCGCAGATCCGCCCCAGGCTTCACCCGTCACATGGGCCATATCGATGTTCTCGGAAAGTTCTCAGTTTTCAGTCTTCAGTTCGGAGTTCGTCTTCTGTCTTCTGACGTCCGTCTTCTCAATTCGCCGGTCCTCGACTCCCCCGAAACGCATCGCTCGCATGGCCGCCTGTCCCGCGCGGCGTCGGGCGCAGCGTCGGTCCATTGGCCCGCGGCTGTGGCCGACCCGTTTCCACCGTGCGCTCGATAAAGTAGCTTCGGCAGGCGGCATCGATGAGATCGCGTGACAGCGAAGGTTCGCGCCCCTGATAGCGGGACATGTCGACGACCTGCTCGACGATATCGCGCGGATGACAGGCGCGCATGTCGATACCTCGGGGCTCGTAGTAGCGCCGGATCATGTATTCGATCACCACCGGATCGAACGTCAGCTGTCGCCGCCGGCAGTTCATCTCGAAAATCCGCGAGAACTCGTCGACGGTCGGATTCTTCGCGTAAATCTTGTAGGGAATCCGGCGCAGGAACGCTTCGTCGGCGAGGGTCTCGGGATTGAGGTTGGTCGCAAACACGATGAGCACGTTGAACGGCACCTGGAATTTCTTGCCCGTGTGCAACGTCAGATAGTCCACGCGGCTCTCGAGCGGTACGATCCAGCGATTGAGCAAGTCGCGCGGCCGGATACGCTGGCGGCCGAAGTCGTCGACCACGAACACGCCGGCGTTGGCCTTGAGCTGCAGCGGCGCTTCGTAAAACTTTGAAATCGAGTTGAACGTGAGGTCGAGCATGTCGAGCGTCAGCTCGCCTCCGGCAACGACAACGGGCCGCTTGATGCGGATCCAGCGCCGATCGTGGGACGGTGCCGAAACCACCATGTTTTCTTCGTGCTGTTCCAGCGCCTCGTGATTGACGGGGTCGTACATCGTGATGATCTGTCCGTCCACGTCCAGGGCGTACGGCAGGAACATATCGTCGCCAAACGCGCGGCCGATGCCTTCGGCAATCACGGTCTTGCCGTTTCCGGGCGGTCCGTACAGAAAGACCGACTTGCCTGAATTGACCGCAGGACCAAGCTGATTGAGGATGTCCGGATTGACGATCAGGTGTTGGAAGCCGTTGGACAGCCGCGCTTTCTCCACATGCCCGCGCATGGCCGCCAGCGCCGCCATGTACGACACGTACTGACTGAGCGGCACAGGGGCCGGGCCCATGTACTGGTTGATGTCGAGAAACTGACGGGCCCGATCACGGCCAAGGTCGGTCAGGGCGTAGCGGTAGCCGGCGGTGCCGGTGCCCGCTGCACCTCGCACCTCGACGAGCTTTTCAACGCGCGCACCGTCCACCATCCGCTCGAGAATCGAATAGGCCAGTCGCAGGCGCTCGGCCAGCATGGTGCCACTGGCTTCGCCGCTGTACAGCGTCTTGAGCAGCAGTTGTGTCAGCAGGTCGGCTGGCAGACCCGTCTGCTCGAGCGTCCCTGGTGGTGCCGGTGGCGGGGCGGCACGACCTACGGCCTCGGGCCGCTCTGAAGTCTCAAACATGGGCTCACTCTCCCCGCGAAGCTGGCTGCGTCACCGGTTCGAAGAGAACCGAGTCCCCAATCTTCGTCTGCGATTCCGCAATGCTGCCCACGGGCAGCTCCAGCACGCCCAGGCAGCCCGCACGAGGCAGGCGCATGCGCCAGGGCTTGAGGTTCTCGACCAGATCGATCACGCGGCCGCGAGCGTCGAGCGCAATGACATCAATCGCGAAGCGCATACCACAGGTATGGACGCCGCGACTGGGAACGATCCACAGTCCTTCACCATGCGGTAATTCCTGATGTCGCAGCAGACCCACGGCGCGCGTCGCGCGGGTTGCGGCTACGGCCACACGACCCGCCAACGGACGGTTCGTCCGTTCGTTGCGCGCCGCCACGCATGCTTCACGTCCTGCCCACGTCAGGTCTGCCATCACCCGCACCCAGCTATTTGGACGTGACGGGGAACAGCACCGTCACGAATTTGATGGCCGCGGGACCAATCGTCACGACCCAGATTGCCGGGAAGATGCAAAGCACCAGGGGGAACACCATCTTGACCCCGGTTTTCGCGGCGGCCTCTTCGGCCCGCTGACGGCGCTTGGTCCTGAGCGTGTCCGAGTGCACGCGCAGCGATTGCGCGACGCTCGTGCCGAACTTGTCCGTCTGGATCAGCATCGTGCAGAGTGAGGCGAGATCGTCCACCCCCGTGCGCTCGCCCAGGTTGCGCAAGGCTTCGGAACGCCCTTTACCGGCTCGGAGCTCGAGGTTGACGAGCCTCAGCTCCTGGGCCAGCTCCGGGTACGCAAATTCCAATTCCTCACCGACTCTCATCATGGCCTGATCGAGTCCCAGTCCGGCCTCGACGCTCACCACGAGCAGATCGAGCGCGTCGGCCAGCGACATCCGCAGCCGGTGTTGACGTCGCTTCGCCATGCGGGCGAGCACCATGCCCGGCAGGACGTAGCCCATGCCAAACGCACCAAGTGCGAGCGGAATACTCGGCCGGATGACAATCGGAGTCGCGCAGAGCGCAAAGAGACCGAAGGCAATGGCGACGCGGACCCCGAAGAACACGTAAAGCGCTTCGTCCTTGCGGAACCCAGCCTGCACAAGGCGCAGCCGCAGTTTCCCCATTTCCGACACCGATCGCGGTACCCGGCTGCCGAGATTCTTCAGCCCGTTGACGAGCGCTTCCATTTGGGGCCGGCTGGTCTCTTCTTCAGTGAATCCGCCGCCGGTCACTTCCTGGAGCCGGCGATCAACGGCGTTGACGTGCCCGGCGAGGTACCGAACCCCCAGCGCGCCGACGATAATCGACGTAAATCCGAAGACGAGCAGCGGCAACAGGAAGTCCACGTTACACCTCGATTTTGACGACGCGTTTGATCCAGACGTAGCCGATGATCTGAAGAACGATGGCGCCCATGACCATCATCTGACCCATCCGTTCGCGAAACAGCGTCTGCATGTGCTCTTCGTTGATGAATGACAGCACCACGGCAAGCGTGGCAGGCAGAGCCATCAGCACATAGCCGGTCAGCCGGCCGTGCGCCGTGTAGACCCGAACCTGGCGCAGAATCTTGAAGCGCTCTCGGACAACGTGCGCAAGATTGTCGAGAATCTCCGAGAGGTTGCCGCCGGTCTCGCGCTGAATCAGCACGGCCGTCACGAAGAACCGCACGTCCAGCAGAGGAATCCGTTCCGTCAGGTTGTTCAGCGCGTCCTTGAGCGGCAGACCGAAGTTCTGTTCGTCAAAGCTCTTCCTGAATTCGGGTCCTACCGGCTCGGGTGCTTCTTCGGCAACCATGCTCATGGCCGTGGTAAAGGCATGGCCTGCACGGATGGCTCTGGACATCAGGTCCAGCGCCTCTGGGAACTGTTCTTCAAATCGTCTCAGGCGGGCCGAACGCTTCTGACGCAGGTACAAGAACGGAACGCAACATCCAATGGCCCCACCGAGGAACAACGCCCAGGACTGCCTGATCACCCCGTAGAAACCAGCCGCGCACAGCAGGCCAAGCATCAGCGAGGCAACCAGAACGCTGCTGACGCTGGCCTTCATGCCGGCCTGCTCGATCATGCGCGCCAGCCCTCCGCCTTTTTTCGCCATGAGGCGGTCGACGAGCGGCAGCGGACCTTCCTTATGCCGTTTCAACAGGCTGTCTTCGATTTCGACCGGCGCAGGTGCGCCTCCCGCCTCGCGCATCCGCTGTTCGATCCGGCGTTTCTCCAGCGCCGCGGGCAGATAGGTCACCGCGGCGTAGATGCCAACTACCGCGCCTCCCACGAGCAGGAACACGCCAATTGGAATGAGTATGGCCCCCATTACCGAACCTCCGTGACCCCTTCGAACATGTCAGGGGGCAGGTGAATGCCTGACGCACGCAAGCGCTCGCAGCATTTCGGCCGGACGCCCGTGGCCCGGAACCGGCCGATGACCTTGCCGTCCTGCGTGACCCCGACTTTCTCGAAGACGAAGACTTCCTGCATGGTGATCACGTCGCCTTCCATGCCCGTGATTTCGGACACGCTCGTGACCTTGCGCGATCCATCGCTCAGACGCGTCTGCTGCACCACGAGCTGAATCGCCGACGTAATCTGCTGGCGCATGGCGCGTTCGGGCAGGTTGCTCGTGCCCATCGCAATCATGGTTTCGATACGGGCCAACGCATCGCGTGGCGTATTCGCGTGCACCGTCGTCAGCGATCCGTCGTGACCGGTGTTCATGGCCTGCAGCATGTCCAGCGCTTCTTCACCTCGGACCTCACCGACGACGATGCGGTCTGGGCGCATACGAAGAGCGTTGATCACGAGTTGCCGCTGCCTGATCGCGCCCTTGCCTTCGACGTTCGGCGGTCGAGTCTCCAGCCTCACGACGTGCTCCTGGCGGAGCTGCAACTCGGCGGCGTCCTCGATCGTGGCAATTCGTTCGCGGTCGGAAATGAAGCCCGACAGCACGTTCAGCAACGTCGTCTTTCCAGCGCCAGTACCGCCGCTGATCAGACAGTTCAGCCGCGCCCTCACGCAGTGGGACAGAAAATCGAGCATGTGCCTCGTCAACGCACGCAGCGTGACCAGGTCTTCCGCCTTTAGACGTTCCGCGGGGAACCGCCTGATCGAGAGAAGCGGTCCGTCGACGGCAAGCGGCGGAATGATGGCGTTGACACGGGACCCGTCGGCCAGACGCGCGTCCACCATCGGCGAGCTGTCATCGACCCGGCGGCCGACAGCGCTGACAATGCGATCGATGACGCGCATCAGGTGCGCATCGTC
This sequence comes from Vicinamibacterales bacterium, assembly GCA_036556585.1. GTDB lineage: Bacteria > Acidobacteriota > Vicinamibacteria > Vicinamibacterales > JAMQPK01 > DATBJG01. Next base: position 8,253 of record DATBJG010000369.1, on the reverse strand, counting down.
CTGAAACGCGCCAGGCACGCGCTCGAGCAGACCGCCTCGCTCCACGAAGACCTGCTTGTGCGTGTTGACCAGGATGTCGTTGATGGTGGGATCCCGCAGAAGCGGTTCGAGGGGTCCGAGACCGAAGACCTCATCGACCACATCGCCGAGAATCGACTCGCGCTCGCTCAGATTGAGCGGCGTGCCTTCTTCGCTAATCAGCTCGAACAGCAGGCTGCGAACCTCCGCTTCGGCGCGCTGCCGATCCGCCGATGCCAGCGCCTCGAGATTGAGACGGTTCAGCAGCTTCCGATGAACGTTGGCCTTGAGTTCGAGATACTGCGGACGGACCTGTTCCTGGCGAGGACGGCCATTCCCCGGCTTGGGTGTCTCGCGGGGTATTGGATTGTTCAGCATCGTCGACATTCTGGACGCTCACTTGAAGGTAGATGTCTCACTTAGAATCCGAAACTCAGGAAACCCCGCTTCTTGTCCGCCACGGGCTTCACCACGGCCTCCCCAGGCGAAATGATCCCTTGCGTGAACCGGTCGAACTGCTCTGCCAACTCCGAATGATTGGTCAGGGCAAGCGGCACACCGGAATTCAACGCGGTGGAAACCGTCTTGTAGTCGCTGGTAAACGTGTGATGGATGCTGTACCCGAGCGCGGTTTCTATCTGTTTTGGTGCAATGAGAAACGGCTCGGATGCGCGGTTCAGCAGAATTCGGACGCGCTCTCCACCGGCGCCCACCTGACGGACACGATCGACGAGGCGCTGCGCGTTCCGCACCGATGGCACATCAGGATTCGTCACCAGGAAGATCGTGTCGGCGGCGTACAGCGCCGCCAGCGTGCACGAATTGACGGCATTGCCCGCGTCCACCACGATGTAGTCGTGCGTCTTCGCCAGCACCCGGAAGAGCTCTTCGATCGCGCTCGAGTCCCCTGCGCCCGGACGGTCGAACTGCTCGGAACCGGCGAGTATCTCGAGACCCGACTTGTGACGCGCCACGAGCTCACGAAGGAAGTCTTTATCCAGCCGGTGCAGGTTCTCAATGGCATCGAGCAGCGTGAAGCGTGGCCGGACCCCTAGAAACAGCGCGACTTCACCGAGACATGATTTGAGGTCGAGAATGATCGTTCCGCGCTTGGTCAACCGCGCCAACTCGACTGCGCAGTTCACGGCAACCGTCGTCGTACCCGATCCACCTTTCGCACCGAAGAAGACGAGCGTCGCCGAGGGCTGTCGAGCCGCGGCCTGCGCTGTTTCGCGTCTGGCAGCTGTTCGCCGGACCGCCCCATAGAACGCATCCTGCTGCGGCGGCCACGTGAAAAACTCGTTGGCCCCGGCCCGCATGGCCTGCAGGATGAGCTCGGGATCCGTGGTACCGGCAATCGCGAAGATTGCCGTCGTCGGGTGGGCGGCTCGCAGGCGTTCGATCGCCGCCAATCCTCCGGCAGCGTCGCCGCGGAGATCGATGAGCGCAAGGTCCGGTTCCGTCCCTGCGGCACCGGTCCGTGCTTCTTCGAGGATGCCTATGGGAACGCCGCCGGCGCGAAGCATGCTCGACGAGCCGCGGCGGAAATCATCATCGTGACTGACGATCAGTGCTGTCAGTTGTGCCATGTTCCGTTTTCCGACTTCGGGCTAGCTGCCTGCCACTATTGGAGGGGGTAGCCCCGAAGCAGAATGGCAACGCCCGTGCCGGCAGTCCCACCCGGTCGTTTACGACCCAAGTGCTGGCCGGGCTGTCACTTGCGCGCACGGGCAGTGCCCTGCGCGGCCGGGATCGCCAGACGCCGCCGACAGTTCCGTCAACACGGGGACGATTTTGTCGCGGCGTCCGGAGCGACCTCGGTGTCTCGAACTACTTGCTCAAACGAATGATCTGGTTCTGCAGCGCCTGAAATGCCGGACCGACGTCCGCATCTGTCTGGGCAAAGTAGAACTTGCCCTCCAGCTGGTCGTCGTTGTAGTCAGGCGACCGGATGTCGTTGGCCATCCGCATGAGAATTTCTTCCGGTTTTTCCGGGATCGTTCCGAGGTTGTATCTCACGAGCTCGCCCATCCCGATGGTATAGATCCGAATCGGGTAGTCGCCGTCGTCATCTTCCCGCGCCTCATTGGCAATAATCTCCACCAGATTCCTGGCGGCGTTGTTGATGTTGAAGATCTGCGCAGGGAATCGGCCCGCGGCAGCGTTCCAGTGCCTCAGCCCGCGACGGGTGGACTGCGCGACACCGTTCACCGTCAGCGATGCGGTCTGCAACGGGAACGACGTCGGGATGCCCGCGCTCCGGCTGTGAGTGTGCCAGCTGGTCAGCGGCAACCACGGAGCCTGCATGTGCGTCGTCGTCGAGTTCCAGGGAAGCGTGAGTGCCGGAATCCCGGGACTCGAGGCGCCGGTGTCGGTCTGATACAGACCGTTGATTTGCGGACTGTTGTGTGTCTGATTGTCCGGATCCGGCAGGTTCTTCGGGAAGTCCCACGTTCTCAATCCGCGCGCGCCAGCAGTTGGTGGAAAGTTGCCCGGGACGCTGTTCGAGGCGCCGTCGGTAAAGAGCACGAGCACTCGGAGACCCGACTGCTGCCCGGCTGGAACAGTCCTCAGCTCGTCCCATCCTCGAAACAGGCCTTCCACCATGGCCGTGCTGCCGCCAGGGAGTGAGTTCGGGATGTCAGAAACCAGCTCGTCCTTGTCGTAGCCACGAGAAGCCGGCATCTGATCCACGACGTATCCGCCGTTGCCGTAAAACACGAGGCAAAGGCGATCGTTGTCCTCGTCAAAGGCACTGACGAAGATTCGCGCGGCGTCGCGCACGGCGGGCCACCGGGATCCAATGGAACTCGACACGTCCAGAACGAGGCACAAGTCCACCATTCGCCGCTGGGCTTCAGCGGAGCTGGTGACGGCAACTTCGTCAAGGCTCCCGAGGCGCATGAACGTCGTCGGGAGGATCGCCCGCGCCGAAACAGTCACCACGTTGACGCCGGTCTCAGGAACCGTTGTCAGGGAGAAGAACCCAGGGTCAGCCGTCGGATCGGTCACCGAAGATGTGCCCAGGTAGCCTGCTGGGAAATTCTGCTTGAAAAGCCGCTCGGCTTCCCCGCGGGGATCACCGGAATTGAGCATGCGCGCCGCGCCCAGGGCTGCGCCGTCAACGGCCTTGCTCAGCTGAGCCTTCACGACATAGGCGCGTCCCGAATCGACCGCAAGACCCACAAATAGCAGCAGCATCACCGAAAACACGGCCATGTAGAAGAGCGTGAAGCCTGCCTCGCTCGATTTGTCGAATCTCTGTCTCGTCATTGCCTTGACCCTTTTGTTGAAGAATCCCGGCCCCTGGTGCACGGCCCCTCAGTAGCGTCCGGCGTTAGCCGGACACCGACCGCTAGAAGTAGGCAATCGAATAGAGCTCTGTTGGCATTGGTACGCCGAGCTTATCGAAGGGCGTAAGCAGCGGATGGTTCGTGAAGATTTCGGTGACGTAAATCATTCCGCCCAGGACCGAGACGAGGTCGTTGGGCACGTTGGTCACTTGAAGCGCGGTATTGTTGTCAGCGCCGGCTGCCTCATAGTTGGGAGGCCCGCCATACGAACCGCCGCCGGTCTGCAGGTGACTCGTGGCCGGGATGGCTCCGTACTGATAACGCTGGTACAGGATGATCTGGTCGAAGTTCGCGGTGCCAGTCGTCGCACCTCTCCTCAACACTGAGAAAATCACCGTGGAATCGGCGTCGAAATCGACTGGCTGACTGCTCATGGTCCGCAAGGCGGTGGCCGCATCTTGCAGAGTGGTATCGCGGGAAATCAGATTCGAGCCCTCGCGCGCAAGCTTCGTGACAACATGCTGATCCCACAGGGCGTATGCGACCTCCACGACCCCAAGGGACATCAGCATCAGAAGGGGAAGAGCCACTGCAAACTCGATCAAGCTCTGGCCGTTGGAGCGAATGAGCTTCTTCATTCGAACCTGCCTTCGTTTTTCATCATCGAGTCCACCGAGAGGGTGATCTCGCCATTGGTGAAAAACGGTCTGATCATGGGCGTCCAGAATTCCCATGTGTATTGAACGGTCACCTTCTCGATGTCGTTCGGCCCGCCGGTTCCGCCAACCCAGCCCGCTCCTCCCGGTGCCATGTGGTAGAAGCTGAAGGCCGCGTCATCGACTGCGAGCGTCGTCGTCGCTTTCCGAAATGCCGCGCGGATCGATTGCTCTCGGGACAGCGGCGTGCCAGGATTGTCGGGGTCGTCCATGAAGTTCCCGGTCACGGCAAACCGGCTGGCCTGGCTGACACCGTTTTCGAGTGCGAGATACACCCAGAAGACCGAGGCGAACTCCACGATTCCAAGGGTGAGCAACGTGAGCAGCGGCAGGATGATTGCCGCCTCGATCATGCTGTTCCCCTTCGAGCTGCGAAGTCGCCTCAGGTACCTCATGGTCCACCTCTACTTGGCAGGGCTGTCCGTGTTGCTCTTCTCAACCTCGGACTGATATGCCGCCTGCGCTTCCTTCAATTTGAGCGCTGCTTCGGCAAGTGCCTTTCCACGCTTCTGGTCTTCCTCGGCCTTCTTCTTGGCAAGCTCTGCGTCGCGCTTGGCCTTCTCCTTGGCCAGCTTGTCGGCCTGGCGTTTGTCTTCTTCGGCCTTGCGCTGGGCCACTTCCTGCGCTTCAGCCTGACGACGGGCTTCCTCGGCGGCCGCCTTTCTCTCCTGCTCGCGTGCCCGCTCGACTGCCCTCTGCTGTTCTCTCGTCAGTTGCGGTGGCGCCGGTGCTGTGGCCACTTCAGGTTGCGGCACCAGCAGTGGTTGCGGAGCCGCCTGCGGCTGCCGCACCGACTGCGGTGACGCAGCCACGGGCTGTGGCGTTGGCGCAACGGTTGATCCGGTTCTCGGCGCTGTCGAAGGATCGGGCGCGGCCGATTGCTGCCGCGGCGGGATCTTCGATCCGGCAGGCTGCGGTGCCGGTGCGGTCGTTGGCGCCGTCGCCGGCTGGGTCGATGTCGTGGCCGGTTGTGACGACCCGGCCGCTGCGGCTTCAGCCCCCGACGTACGTCCGCCTGAGCGTGAGGACGGGTTCACCGGATACCGCGGCGATCCAACATGCGGTTCCGGGTTCGGCAGCACTCGATTCGGACGGCCGAGGTAAGGCTCGACCAGCGTCGGCAGCCCCTCGGACGCGCCCATCTGGCCGCGCTTCATGATCGTGGGCGTGATCATCACGACCAGCTCGGTCTGGTTCTTCTGATACGCGCGGCTCTTGAACAGCAGGCCGAGGATCGGGATGTCCCCAATGCCGGGGATCTTCGAGACGCTGTTGGTCAGCGTGTTGTTCATGAGACCCGCAATGGCGAACGTCTGGCCATCGCGAAGCTCGACTTCCGTTTCGGTGCGACGAGTGCTCAACGCCGGAATGCGGAAACCCTCGAGACTGACGGCGTTGGCAAAGTCGAGCGCGCTGACTTCGGGTTTGACCTTCAGGTGAATCAGGTCGCCCCCAAGTACTGTGGGCGTGAAGTTCAAGCGGATGCCGAACTCCTTGAACTGAATCGTGACCGTCGTGCCGCCGCCCGATGCCTGCGCGACCGGATACGGATACTCGCCGCCCGCCAGGAAGCTGGCTTCCTTGCCATTGGTCGCAATGAGGTTCGGTTCAGCCAGACTCTGGAACAAACCTCTCGTCGAAAGCGCCTTGACGACCGCGCCAAGCCCTTCCTTGGAGTTGAAGACGAAGAGGTTCAGGAAGTCGCTGAAGACCAGACCCTTCTCGGAGTCGAAATCCGGCCCCGGAATCCCCGGGGGGGCGGTGCGGCCAAACCAGTCGTTCTTGTACGCGGTCGCGAAGAAGCTCGCGCCCAACTCCTGGAGTGCTGTACGGCTGACCTCCGCGAAGCGGACGCGCAACAGCACCTGGTTCGACGCGACACCCTCCTGCTGCTGCAGAAGGTTGACGACGTTTTCCTTCTTCTCGACGAAGCCGACGGCGACGTCCGCGGCTTTGTCAATCACGTACTTGGTAGAGACCGTGCCGGATATCACGACGTTCTTGCCATTGCTCCCGACCGTGATGTTTTCACCGGGGAACAGCTGGCGATACTGCGCGGAGAGCTCGCTGAGGTCGCGCCGGACGACGAGCTCATACCGGCGGATCGCCCCTGAACGCTCCCACAGGAACATCGAAATCGTCCCGGCGGTCTTCCCGTGCACCAGCACCTGGTTCGGGGACGTGACCATCACGTCGGCGATGTCAGGGCTGGTAAGCGAGACGCGCTGGATCGTTGCGGGGACATTCAGCACGGCCGATCGGCCGACGAGCAACTCGACCTCAGACGCTTCGCCGTCCGCACCGACGCTTGCGGCGGGGCGGGCGGCGACCTGAGCGGGCGCTCCGACTGCCTGCGCGAGGAGCACGCCCGTATTCGAGAGACAAACGACCAGAATCCAGATCCATATGGCGTTGGCGCGCTGCGGGCTCTTGGGCCGGGGAGCGCCTAACGCATGAACGGGTGCCATCGAACAGCCTCCTTGTGGATAGTTCAGCGCACGACTTCTTGCGCTCGTTTGTCGCCTCGAATCACTTCGACGGTCGGAAGAGGTTCAGGAACCATCTGCACGGTTTGCACCGGGGTGGTCGGCCCCTGTTTCATGGCGGCCATCCGGACGGCGGCCGTGCGAGCCGGGGTTCCCAGGAGCGCCGCCGGCTTGATGCCAGGGGTGGTCGGCGCGGAGTTATCAAGTGGGTTGCGAAGGGCCAGCTGAATCTTGCCCTCGGTGCTGGCGAGCGTCAGCCGTTCGGACTCTTCTGGCGTCACGAGCAGCGTCACAACGCTGACCGGCTGCGGTTCCCCTTTATCTGACTGCTGCTCAAACTTCGTACCGGCCGCGAGCACCAGCACGTTGGTCAACACAACCTTCGAGGTCATGTCTGCACGCTGCTCGGTCGGGTTCGCGGTCGCGACCACGTCCACGCGCGTGCCTGGAAGCACGTAACCGGCAACGCCAATCACTTCGTTGACCCGAACGGACACGGCTCGAAGTCCCGCGGGAATCAGCGGCGGCAATCCAGCGCCGGCCTCCTTCGAGGCAAGCTTCATCGGCAGGATGGGTTCGTTCTGGATGACGGGCATCAAGAGCCCGCGACCGGTCAGCTCGTCGGTCTTGCTGAACGCGCCGTTGGGCACGGCGTTGGCTGGCCACTCGACCACGCGCAGGTCGTCCTGCTTGAGCTCTGCGCCCAGCTCGAGATCCTGCGCCGCCACGATGACGGGACGCGTCGGCAGCGACACGGTTTTGACCGGGGCGTTCTGAATGTAGTTGTACGTGGCGAACGCAAGTCCGCCTCCGGCAGTAATGGCCAACACCAGCACGGCAAACATTCGAATGCGGTTCATGGTTACCTCGCCTCTCAGAGCCCGAGCACCGCCAGCACGCTTCCTGCTGCAATGGCCGGTGCATACGGGAACCGGTTGTCTCGATCCGCCGCTTCGACTGTTCCCTTGGTCGAAGCGTGCGCCGACACGAGTTGCGCGGCACCGCGAAGCGTGGCCGCGAGGCGCCGCCGGCGTACAGCCACGATGAGCGCGAAGACGCCGCCAGCGATGGCGCTATAGAGAAACGCTTTCACAATCATCGAGGGCCCCAGCCAGGTGCCCAGCGCCGCCATCAGCTTCACATCGCCGCTCCCGGTGCCGCCGAACAGATGACCCGGCAGCATCACAATCAGTCCCATCACGAAACCCGCCAGCGCGCCACCAAGCGAGATGCGCCCGACGCCCGTGACGGCGACCACTAGGCCGAGCACCGCCGCGGTAATCGTGAGCGGGTTCGGCACCCGCCGCATGTAGAGATCCACGGCCGCGCTCGTGCCCGCACTGGCCATGACAGCGGCCACGGTGACGATCTCAGAAGTTGTTGACAATGGTCTGCCACATCACCGATTCGATCTGATCGCCGAGAAATGTGACGCCTGCCATCGCGACGACAGCAATCAGTGCCATCAGGATCCCGTACTCCATCAGGTCCTGGCCGTCTTCCTTCCGGGCCAGACTCCCGATCATCGTGATGACGTGCTCCATGTGTCCCTCACCAACCTTTGTCGAACAGCAGACGCAGAGTGAGAGGGGCGGACATTGTGTCCGCCCCCTCCCCGCGCCTTCGAGTCGATTTAGATGTCGGCCGCGATCTGATCGAAGATCGCATCGACCTCGGTGCCGGCCAGCGTCACGGCTCCGATCGCGACGATCGCGATGAGCGCCACAAGCAACGCGTACT
>DATBJG010000368.1:0-6487 GCA_036556585.1 Vicinamibacterales bacterium | reverse complement strand
GGCTCGTCACCTTCATGCAGTACGATTTAGGCTATTTCGACGACGAGACGTGCAGGCTGGAACCGATCGACAATCCGTTCGGCCCGAAAGTGTTACCTATGTGCTCGGAATAAACTGTCACCCATGTGACCGGAATAGACCGTAAAGGGGTGGTGCGCCCTGCAGGACTCGAACCTGCGACCTCCTGGTTCGTAGCTTAACTCTGGTTTGTTATCTCGTTGGTTCTTCAGTGCCTTAGCTCGGGCTGAATAATGTTGACATCGGGTGTTCGGCGGCGAATTGTTCAGTGATTGTTCAGTCCTCCGCCAAAGTGATTGATGTCTCCAGCGATGACCTCAATAGGAATCTCGCCCACCTGACGCGTGCCACGCCGCCGAAGTGATGATTCGGGTGCGGGTTAGGAGAGGAACTTGCGTCTCACCCACATAATGACTGTGAAGACCACCAAACCGGTGGACGCCCACAGCAAGGACGGGCTGAAATTGCTGACCGGGAGTAGGATCGCGAACGTAAAGTACAGCAGCACGGACTTGAGCTCGCGTCTGTGAAGAAAGGTTACGGTTCGCGGTTGCATGAGTTCGTCCACTTCTTGACGATCGCGAGCTTAGCCGCGCCGGGCGTACTGCTCGATGTACCCAAGCACGACATCCGGATCGACCGGCTTCGCGAGAAAAGGGTGACCGCCAATCTGCTTGGATTCGGTCCCCACTTCTCGATGCGACACTAACGCGGTCAAGAATACGAGGGGCGTCGTTTGCAAAACCGGATCGGCTTTGATCTCGGCCGCGATTGCTCCTCCGTCGGCATCGGGCATCACGATGTCCAAGAGGATGAGGTCGGGCTGAAATTCACGGGCCGCCGACACTGCCCGCCTTCCGGTATTCTCGACTCGGACGTCGCAAGCACCGTTCTCCTGCAGATACAGCGCCAGCCCCCGAGTGATCGTGACTTCGTCGTCGATCAACAAGATTCGCCGTTTCGTCATGCCAATGCCCCCTCTGGAACCTTGAACATCATCGTGACTCGTGCACCACCCTCGTCTCGGTTGCCAATCTCAATCGTTCCCCCATGCATCTCGACGATTTGTCTCGAAATAGAGAGTCCGAGTCCAGTCCCCGTGCCGGTGGGTTTTGTCGTGAAGAATGGATCAAAGATCTTCCGCAAATGGTCCGGGGGGATCCCCGGCCCGGAATCGTCAATCTGGACCTTGACGAAACGCCCGCTCCGCGCCACCCGGTTGACGAGACCAGAGCCGCCGGACCTCCTTCGGGACACCGTTTCCAACGAGGTCCGCAGACTAATTGAACCCCCCTGGCCCACGGCATGTAACGCGTTCGTAAACAGATTGATTAGCACTTGCTGAATCTTGAACTCGTCGAGGGTCAGCTTTGGCAGCGACGGGTCCAGATGTGTGTTCACCTTGATTTGCGCCTTGTCGAGGTCGTGCTTGACCAGCACCAGGGACCGCGCAACGGTCGTATTCAGGTCGGCCGGGACGACGTCCAGCCCCCGCTCTCTGGAGTAGCTGAGCAGCCCACTGATGATTCTGTCCGCACGCGCCACGGCGTCAGCCATGTCCTGCAAGAGCAGTCGCGTCGTCTCGTCTGCTTCGGCGGTGCGTTTCGAAAGAATCTTGACGCCGGTCAGAATCGTCATCAGCGGATTCTTAACCTCGTGCGCTACTCCAGCGGCCATTCGCCCCATCGACTCCAACTTCTCGGCCTGGATGAGTTGCAGTTGCGTCGCACGGAGCTCGGCTTTGTACCGGCGAACTTCACCGAACCAGCCAGCACCAAGTGCAATCGCCAGGTAGGGTGTCACCACGATAAGGATGAACGGAGAAGCGCCAAGTGGCAAACCGAAGTACACCGCAGACAGGTGAGTGACACACAGCGCGACCATGCCGATGCCCAGAGCAAGTGCAATAGATCCCCAGCTGCGATAATGCGCGAGCAGAAACGCTGGGATCAGTGCGAGCATCGACGCCAGAATCTGCTGGTCGAGCAGTGCATCTGGAAAACCGACGGCTGCTATAACGGCCATGAGCATGGCCATCAGGGAGAGGGTCAGCGCTCTCCCCGGAACAGATTGATTAGAGAGGACGGCGATCGTCACAGACTTGTTCTCGTCCCACACATTCAGGGCTCGGGGGAGCGGCCGCGTCTGCGCTCTGCGGTCGCTGGCCCGACGCCACACGCTGGTTACAACGTCTTTCGCGAATCGGTTCGACTCTCACCTATCGTGCCTGTCTCGCATTGTGCGCCGCTAAGGCTGCGTAACCTGCGTTAATGCCGGCCATTACCAGGACTGCGCGAATACGGTTCTTCTTCCAGATCCGTTCAACGAAAAAGATCGTGCTTGCTGTGCTTGCGGCCTTAACGGCCCATGTAGCGCCCGAGGACCGTGTTCCCAGAAGCGGATTGACTTCGTGGGCCCCGCGGCGTAGGGCGCCCGTGGTCGTACGAGCATCGAGTACCTGTAATGCGACAAAGCTGGCGTACAGGCCCATCAAGGGCGCGGGTCGCTGCGGCTCAGGCTGTAGGACTATGGTCAGGCCGGCCGCCGAGAGATCGACAGCCGCGGGTTCATTCTCCGCTGCTGTTGCTGCAGGTGCGGCGACGGTGAGGACGAGCAGCGCCGTAATCAATGCGCGAGACATGAAGACACTCCCCTGTGTTCCGCAAAGGCTGGGAAATACCACAGCAGCCTTGGTGCCAAGTGTCGAAACTTGGCGATCTGTTTTCTAACGCAAATAGTTACAAGCTGGACTGAGTCCATCCGTGTGCGAATGTGTGCGGCTGCCGCACACCGAGTGGGCGGTGCCGACCCTACTGTGTGCCACTGCGCTTGAAGGTCCTGCGCTCAGCTTCGGGGACGCGGCAGTCTGCTGCACTTGCCCCGTACGGAGTACACGCGGTAGCTCATCGTGTCTCGAGACCTCATGCCTATCGCCATCTTCACTGGCGACAGCCTTGTCGGTGGAAAGGCAGGGCGTTGAAAGGCTCGGAGCCCTATCGGAGACCGAGCCTGTCCAACCTGCGGTAAAGGGCGCGACGGCTCAACCCCAGCAGGCGAGCCGTGGCTTTCTTGTTCCCGCCCGTTTCCTGGAGGACGCGCGTGATGTGATCGCGTTCGGCGGACATCAAGAGGTGACGCTCACTGAGATCCCGGGACCCGAGGCCCGTCGCCGGCGTGGGGGCTTGGCCCCCTACGCCTGGCCCCGGCTGTCGGATGGCGGGCAGCAGCGACGCGAGTTCGCGCTCGCTCAAGAACTTCCCTTCACAGATCATACAGGCACGCTCAATCACGTTCCTCAGCTCGCGTACATTGCCCGTCCACGGCGCCATCATCAGCTCACGCTCGCCTGTCGGCGTGAGCCCGATGATGGACTTACCAAATTGGCATGAGAACTCCCGCACGAATGCTGCGGTCAGGTATGGAATGTCCTCACGGCGCTCTCGCAGTGGTGGCACGCTGAGCTCGACGAGATTCAGGCGGTAGTAGAGGTCGCTGCGAAAGCGACCCGCTGCGACTTCCCTCGGCAGATCGCGATTTGTCGCGGCAATCAGGCGGACATCGACGCGCCGGGCATCCAGGTTGCCGACCCGCTGCACTTCGCCCGTTTCGATTGTCCTCAGCAGCTTGGCTTGCACCGGCGTGGGCAGCTCACCAATCTCGTCCAGGAAAAGCGTGCCACCATCCGCCCGCTCGAACATGCCGGGTTTAGTCTCGGTCGCGCCCGTAAACGCACCGCGCGTGTGGCCGAACAGCTCGGTTTCGAACAAGGTATCGACCACCGCCGAACAGTTGATCGTCAGGAACTTGCGTGACGCGCGAGGTCCGGTCTCGTACAGGGCTCGGGCCACCAGCTCCTTGCCTGTGCCCGTTTCGCCCGTGATCAATGCTGTGCGGACGTGGGGTGCGAACCGGCAAATCAGGCCAAACAGCTCCTGCATGGCAGGGCTGCGGCCGATTAGCCTGTGGAACTCGAGTTGTTTCGCGACTTCGCGTTCCGAGCTGAGGAGCACACGCTGCCGCTCGAGATCAGCCCGCACGCCACTGAGCAGTTGTCGCAAGCGATCGAAGTCCAGGGGCTTGCTCATGTAGTCCATCGCGCCCAGCTTGATGGCTTCGATGGCTGTGTCGATTCCGGCATAGCCGGTCATCAGGATGACCTGGCAGCTTGGGTCGGCCAGGCGGATGGCACGAAGCACGTCGAGGCCGCCGACCTCCGGCATTTTGAGGTCGACCATTGCCACATCGGCCTTCAGAGCGTGAAGCTCGCTTAAGGTCGTGCGACCATCGCCACGCGCAATGACATCGAACCCCTGCTTGTTGGCAAACCGCTCGAGCGACTCAACAATGTTCGGCTCGTCATCGACGATGAGCAGCGTCGGCCTGTCTATCATGGGCTCGTTTCGCCGAGATGTAGCGCCCCAGCCCGTTGCCGCACGGGCAGCGCGCGAGGAGACCGCTGGCGGCCCGGTCCCGCCACACCTGGTGGGCGTCGGTCACCACACAGCCTAACCAGACAGTGCTCAACCGATACAAGCTGGAAGCTCACGTGTTGTGCTCTGGTTACCGTCATGGCAGATCTTCACTACTCGCATACTTCTCGATGAATGCGAGGACGGTGTCTGGGTCGACTGGCTTGGCGAGAAACGGGTGCCCGTCGATGCGGCTCAACGCCTGCCCGGTGTCGCGCTGCGATGTCAGCGCGCTCAGGAACACGATCGGAGTCCCATGTAACACGGGATCGGACTGGATGTCGGCGGCCACGGTGGCCCCGTCGGAGTCTGGCATGACGAGATCCATAAGGATCAGATGAGGTCGGAACTCACGAGCCGTAATGAGCGCCCGGCTACCATGGGTTTCGATCCGCACGTCACAGCCCCCAGCCTCCTCCAAGTACAGCGCCAGCGTCCGCGTGATACCGATTTCGTCGTCCACGAGTAGGACCCGGTGGCGTTTCATCGGCAGGCTCCTCAGACCACTACCCGCCGCCATCCAGTGTCACCGCCACTCGTCCTTGCCTGCAAGCGCAGCGCAGCAGGTCGATCAGCAGTCCTGATTTCGCCCGCTGCATTGGGTGGTCGGACGTCACCGCGTCCAAGAGTGTCGACAGGCATGGTCTGCGCTAACAGCGTTGGCCAAGCGTGCAAAGACAGGCGTGACCACTCTTCTCATCCAGGACGAAACCCGCTGGAGGGAGGCACCTGTCAGGCAATGCAGGCCGGAGCATTCGGCCATAGAGTGTGATCACGTTATCGGCACGATCAGCCACGGGCACACAAGTGAGAAGCCGATTGAGGAGCCATCATCTCAATTCAGCTTTCATGGCAATCTGAAACGCCGCGCGGGTTGCGTAATCATCCGTGTTTGTCTGTCAGACAAAACCCCACATGCAACTTCTAGGAATCGCTAGTGAGAGTCGCTTCCCCGAGATTAACAAGCAGGCCAATGCCTCTGACGTCAGGATCTGACCGCTCGCCCGTGTCCGACGGGCGGTCTCTGGTCGGTCCGCGTTGGTCTCATGGCTCAAGCGACGGTGGGTTTGGCGATCCTCTCGGATCGCCCGGGGGAACTGTTCGCCTTACGCTGGAAGGATGTTAACGAGCAAACCTGTGTGCTTACAGTGCGTGAAGCCGTATACGACCGAACGTTCGACACACGGAAGACGGTGGCAGGGGCACGGCAAATACCGTTGTCAGAGGCAGCGCTGAACCTGATCGTGGACTGGAAGGCCAAAGCCGCGAGACCGCCATGTCTTCTCCGCCTGCAAGGCTTTGGGACTCCCGAATGCCCCGTGGTTGACCCTCCGGCGCACCTACTCCTCGTGGGCGCACGGGAAGGGCGTGCCCGGCAAAGTCGTCGCGCAGTTTATGGGCCAAGCCAACACTAATACCCAAGTCTTGCATGGCTCGCTCCGGGCGGCGGCCGACGTGGTGGGAACTGAATTGTTCACGATTGTTCGGACACCGGAGGGACAACCGCGCCAACACCGAAAAGTCGCGGTGCGATCGCCCTGCCCGCCTTCGCGACGCTGTCGCTTCGGCGCGCCACGGGCGATGACGGGAGTGGAGACTTACGCTGAGGGAGAAAATGCGCCCTGCAGGACTCGAACCTGCGACCTCCTGGTTCGTAGCCACTCCATTCTCGTCGGAGTAGCCCCTATTCCATTGCTGGCTCCGCGCGATGCCACGCGAAGCTGCCACGCGGAGCGGCGAGGAGCAGCTCTGCCAAAGGCATCAACGCGGCAGGACTGCGTCCTACTCCAACGTCCTTGCCAATTCCTCTCAGGATCGATTGTCCGGGCTGGACCGTCCTGGTCTCGGCTCTGAGACGATGCCGTGTGTCCAGCGTTCCCAGCACGAAACGGCGAACTGGGGCTAGATGAATTTCGCCGCGAGAACGTTAGCGATACTGAAATACGATGTCGGCCATCGCTTTGACCGTGTCACCCTTGGTGTCAGCCGTCAACTGCAAC
>DATBJG010000367.1:0-3235 GCA_036556585.1 Vicinamibacterales bacterium | reverse complement strand
CTGTCTGACTGTCGTAAATCGGCTTGAAGCGATGGCACACTGCTTTGAAATAGCGAGTCTCCACGAATGTGCCAGTCAGGACCTCTCTTGCCAATATCACTCGGACCTGATGATGGTCTGGCCTTCGTTGCTATACCCGATCGCCTTTCCTTGGGCGTCCGGCCTCGCCGGTGGCTTGTGCATCGGCTGCAAGGCCTTGTTCGGCGGCCGTCGTTCCTGTTTGCATTCCGGAGTCTTCAGGACCAGAACTCATCCCACGTGTGTTCTGGGTGGAAACAGTCGACGCCTTCGGCGATCTGCCCATTCCGAATCGACACGTGGAGAAGCAACCGAACGTCCAGCGTCTTACCATCGCGCGCCGCGGAAAGCCGATCAACGAAGACCCCGCCGCGGTCATTGGCGAACATGTCGAGAGACTCGACCCGAAACGTGCCGTTCGTGAGTTCCATCAAGCGACCGAAGAATCCGAAGACCTCGTCTTGTCCTTTGTAGTCTTTCGCGAGAGCACTCCTCCCGGGAACGCGCCACACGACGTCCCTCGCGAATACCTGAGCGAGGGTGGGCACATCCCCAGATCGGAAGGCATCAAGCGCTCGCCGCATCAGCAGAAGGTTCGGGTGCTCCGCCACGTCTGTCTCCTCTCCGGTTTCGAGCGCCATCATTCGTCTCAGCCCAGTCTCGATGGTCCAATCGTCGCCAACCGTGTGGCCGATGTGCACCCGTCTCGACAGGCGAGCCGAGATCGACTCGCCACGTTCTCGCCCATGATACTCTCGCCGTTCTTGTCCGCCGAACGCTGCGAATGAGCCGCGCGCCTCAGCGAGGTGATCGCACAGGACCGTTGGGCGCGCGGGCTCCATTCGCGGGTTGGACGGTGAGCTCCGCTCTCCAGTGAGCGCGTGTCTGATCTATCGCACACCGCCGGCTGCCTCGCCGAGACTGGGCATGTAGTCCAGCATGCCCCCCCCGGCCAACGTTATCGTTGTTGACGAATCCGTGAGCCATTGCTGGCACACGACCTTGAATCTCATGCGCCCGTCGTCGTTGCCGAGCAGCGCGAGCGGCACGGTCACGCGTGCCGTATCGGCGCTCGGAAACGTGACGGCCGCAGTCGCAACGCTGGTTGGTTGAATGGGCGGCGCGCCCGTGACGCGGAAGATCGTGGCCTGGCTGGAACTCCGAGGATACACAGCCGCAATTTCGTAATCCACTCCGAGTAGACCGGTATCACCAAAATTCCCAGGAACGGGAGCTGGAACTCCAGGCCTGCCGGTGTTGACGTTTTCGTCCGTATCAAGTACGGCATACCAGACAGTCTGAGTCGACGAGAGCGTCCCCGGCGCAAACGAGACGGTAACGGTCAGATTGCCGCCGGTCACCTCTACTGTTGCTGAGACCAGGTCGGGTGAGATCGGAACAGAGGGAAGAGCGGACAAGCTGTCGCCCGCCGGATCCGTTACCGTTCCTCGCAACGTCGCGGTTGAACTCGACGGAGAAGCCGGACTTCCAGAGCTGCCGCAGCCGCCTGCCATCGCGGTGAGCAGGAGGACCGGCGCCATACGATTTCCAGCCGAGATCATCAATGGGCACCCCTGCGAATCTTGAAGTGCCTTCGTTCTATGTCCGTCTAACGTCTCCAAATGAGCCGCGCCGGCTGCGGCGCGCGAGCGACGCGGACGGCGTCGGCTCCATTTGGATGTTAGGCAGACCGTTGCCTGATCACGCCGCGAGCACGGGCGCAAGATCAGCTTCACTGACCGGTGCTTGCCCGAGCTCCTTGAGAACCGCATTGAGCGCCGCAAGCGACACCTTCGCTGGTGCGGTAATTTCGATACCGATCGCCTGCCCCTCTGCCGTGAAGTCGATAATCAAGCCAGGCTCGACTCGCCGCGTTCGAGCACTCTTCTGACCTGCTTCGCGCGGGAGGTAGTAGTAACCGGCAATCGGTCGACCGTGCCGAAACGTGACCTCGAGGTAGGGCTCTTTCATGGCTATTCCACAGGATACGCCGTCATCACGACCAGGAGCGTGCGCACGTCATCCGGCTCCACGATGACCTCCCAGGGCCGTCCCCCATGCCTGACGTCGATGACATACCGCCCTGCCTGGCCCCGCGTCCGCTGCAAGCGTTTGTTAGGCCGCAGGGGCAGATGGTTCAAGGTCTACTGTCCAATGAGTAGCCGAGACGTCGACCGAGGAACGCCATGAAGTTAACCACCCACTGCGGCGGCTTCACCGTTACATCCGGCCGGTGTCGTACCGCAGCCATAGACATATGGATGATGGAGCGCAGATCCTTGGTCCCTCGAACCTTTCCTGCTTTGACTAAGCGGTCCAGCGTCTCCATCTGGTCCTGAAAGCCGCCTGCAGGACGGTGGATGTTCCGAAAGCGAGCGGGTGCCTTGCTGGCGTTGCGCCATGCGTGGATCGCGCCTTTGGGAACGGTGTGAGACGCCTCAGCGGGTACTGCGACCCATCGCCCGTCGCGGAGGATCTCGAGTCCGCCTTCAAGGATCTCAAAGCTCTCCTCTTGTTCAGGATGGTAGTGAACCATGGTCCCGCTTCCGGGCTCGGCGGTGCACTCCATTTCAACGTACGCCCCTCCGGTTGCCGAAGCAGGGGTGGTCACCCGTGCCTGCACACCGAATATAGAGCGGAGATCGAGCAGCGCTGGATCATTCACGGGGTTCTCGTCCAGAGATCTTTTGCGCTACGGCGCAGCGGGTGCGGCCTAACGTGCCAATTGAGCCGCGCCGGGGCGACATGATCGCACAGGACTGAAGGCGCGTCGGCTCCAATTGGGTGTTAGGCAGCCCGCGTCGCTCGCTACCCGCCGCGTTGCACAAGCGCGCGCAAATCAGGCCAGCCGTAGCCACCATGAAACTCGCCGGCGTCGCTGTAAAGCCTGGTGGCACCGAACGCCTCATAGAAGCCGTTTGATGGGTTCGCCGCGTCGCCGAAAAGTAGCATTGATGTGATGCCGCGCTCCATGAAACGGCGCGCTACCGCGTCGAGAAGAAGCCGCCCGAGCCCCTGGCGCTGGACGCGCTGCAGCAAATAGATCTTGTTGAGTTCGCCGGCATATCCAGGCACACCGCCGTTGTGTGGTGTTCCTTTCGCGAACCCGACGAGATCGCCGCCATCGTCTTCGATGACATAACAGAACCAGCTACCGTCCTGCCGCTCAAATGATTCGCGCCACTGACGTTCCCGCAATTCGTACGACGGTCCTCCG
>DATBJG010000366.1:0-6064 GCA_036556585.1 Vicinamibacterales bacterium | reverse complement strand
AACGGGCCGCGTGCGCGGCGTTAATACCCCTGCATTCCTGTCGTGCGACGGTTCGAAGAACCGGTGCACGCGTTCTCAGCTCTGAGAACAGCAGCGGCCCGCCATCCGAATCACTGCGTGCAATCGACTTCCTCGAAAGTGGACGCTGACCCAGCCGCACAACCTTCGACGATTCAGTGAGTTCGGCGGAAGCCTCGTTCACGAGAGAACCGCTACCTTCCACAGAGCCTCGATAGCGTGCGACAACGCACCGCACACGCCGTCGATCTCGCGGCCGACAGGGACAATTTCAGGGACAGTTTTGGGGACAGCGGGGTTCCCGCAACTCGAAGCCTCGCGTATACTTAGGGTTCTCGTCGCGGTGAGGTGGCCGAGAGGCTGAAGGCGGCGGTTTGCTAAACCGTTGTAGGGGCTAAAACCTCTACCCAGGGTTCGAATCCCTGCCTCACCGCCATCCGCCTCCGCTCGCTTATGATCCTCGCGAGCTACGGCGCGATGGCTTCCTGACACGATGAAGGATGCCAAACAGCTCCTGCCCGCTCGCGACCAGAGCGCGCATCACACGTTCAGCGCTTCGCTCCAGGCCCTGTTGAGACACTGCGTCAGTTTCTCGGCAAGGCTTCGCACGTGAGGCTCGAAGAGCAGGCTGAGATGCGAACCGGCAACCTCGTGTAACTCCAAGTCTCCGATCGACAGAGTCCCCCAGCCCAAAAGTGGATCTCGCGATCGCTGACTCAGCCTATGCAAGGCTCGAATGACCGTCACGCGGCCGCCGTAGGCCCGTGGAACGTAGTCGTGCAGAGCCTTTTTGTTGGCCTTGAGGACGTTCTCCAGCGTGGGTGGTAGCCGAAACTCGCGCTGATATTCCAACGCGAGCGACTCCCAGACGCGCGCTTCGACCGACGCGGTGACAGGCGCCGGATCCGGTCTACGAAGCCACCCCTTGACGTATGCCAACACGCGCGAGATGTGGACGGGTGTGCGCAAGGTCCTGATCCAAATCCTTTTTGCTTGCCTTCGCCGCACCGTCTGTGTGGGCACACGCGTATCGAACAAGGCGAGCAGCGCGACTCGCCGCTGTTGCTGCTCGAGCTGACGGGCCATTTCGAATGCTACCGTGCCACCGAACGACCAGCCGCAGATCGCGTAGGGTCCGCAGGGATACGCTCTCCGTATCTCTGCGACGTAGTCACGCGCCATGTCTTCGATGCGCGTGTTGATCGGACTCGTTCCGTCAAGGCCCCGCGACTGCAGGCCGTAGAGCGGCTGATCAGTTGGCAGATGCCGCATGAGATCGCGGTAACTCAGGACGTGTCCATCTGCCATATGAACGAAGAACAGCGGAGGCTTGGATCCGCTCTCCCGAATCGGTACAAGCGACGGCCATTCGGTCTGAACCTCCTGCGGCCTGCGAACCAGGTTCGCCTGCTCTCCGAGCGTTGCAGCCGTCAAGAACGTGGCTAGCGGAAACTGGATGCCGAACGCCTTCTCTATCAACATGCCAAGCCGGGCCGACGATCGAAACGAATGGCCACCCAACTCGAACACGTCGGCCGTTACACTCGCAGGGCGGCGTCCGAACGCGTCTTCCCACAGGTCGGCCAAGCGCAGCTCTACGGCATCGGTCGGGGGGTGGTCGGCAGGCGAGGCAGAGGCGTCCTCGTCGGCGCAGAAATCTCTCGAAAGGGCAAGGGTCACGCAAACCTCACATTGTCAAGTCGAGGCGCCCGGCGCACCTCAGCACGGACGTCTTCCCGAACGCCGAGACGACACCTCGTGCATAGCAAGATAAGGGCCCTGAACCTCACGAAAACTGTCGGGCGAATCGCGAAGATTTTGCTCTGCCGCTTGCGGGGTGAAGGCGGTTGTCTGTTCAGTGGCGGAAATTATTCCGGGCCGGACAGCAACTTCTCGAAGCTGCAATCGCCCCTACTTGTAAGGGAACAGCAGCCCGGTCGCCGTAGACGGGTGTCGCGCTGCTAGCTACTCCTTGCCCGACGCCTCGGAACCCCGCTCACTTCTTTGGATCCACTAACGCCTGGTACACCAGCTTTCTGGACAGGGGTCGCACCTGTGGCGAACCGGCAGTCGGCGAGCTGCCGCCGACGTTCTGCAGCATCCCCACCACAACGACGTCATTGGTCGGATCGATCCAGAACCAGGTGCCGAACGCGCCACCCCAATAGAAGGAATTCCGGCTCTCCGGGGTGTTTGCGGCGACCGGATCCATGACGATCGCGAAGTCCAGGCCGAAGCCGATGCCTGGGATGCTGGGACCGTAGGTATCCACGCTCACTCCGTCGGCGAGTACGTTGGTCCGCATCAGCTCCACGGTTGACGCCTTCAGGAACCGTTTGCCGTTGGCCTGGCCGCCATTCAGCATCATCTGTGCGAATCGAAAGTAATCGTCGGTTGTGGAGAACAGGCCGCCGCTGCCCGATAAGAACGCCGGCTTCAGAGAAGGATCTCGTTGCGAAGGCCCGGTCATGATGCGCTTGTCCGGACCGTACGTGAACACGCTTGTCACGCGATTGACGTTCGACGCGTCCACCCAGAAACCGGTGTCGTTCATCCCGAGCGGCTCGAAGATCCTCGTTCGAAGGAAGACATCAAGCTTTTGACCAGACAGCTTCTCGACGAGGTAGCCCTGAATGTCGACGCTGGGTCCGTAGCGCCAGTCGGTGCCCGGCTGGGCAGCAAGCGGTAACTTCGAGAGCTTGTCGATCATGGCCTGCAGGTCGGACTCTCTGAGGTTGGCCTTGGCATACCCCTCGTTGACGTCGAAGCCGGCCGTGTGGCTCATCAACTGCCGCATCGTCATCGGTGTGGTCTGCGGCACTTCGCCGCGTGATGTGGCCACCTTGAGGCCGGCGAACTCGGGAATATGCCTGGCTACGGGATCGTCGAGCGTCCATTTCCCCTCTTCCCAGAGCATCATCATCGCGACGCCCACGATAGGCTTGGTCATCGACGCAATGCGGAAAATGGTGTTGCTGGCGACAGGCATTTTAGTCGCGAGGTCCTGAACACCGTACGCATCGAGATACACGACCTTTCCATGACGGGCGACGAGCGTGGTCACACCGGCGAGCCTGCCCTCGTCCACCAGTGCACGCATCGTCCGCTCGAGCGCCTTCAGGCCATCTGCCGAAAAGCCAACCGACTCGGCGGCCACAAGCGGATCCTCCGCACGGAGCCCCGCAACACTCCCGGCGAGAACGATCCCTAACAGCACCAGGATCGAGCGTCGAGCTACTCTCTGCATGTGTATCCTCCATTGCGGGTCGATTCTAGATCGATATTCGAAACTCATCCCTCGATTCCGTCCCGAGAATCGCGACCGGTCGAGCGAGCTCGCGCGCCGCGCGGGGTTCCCGAACCGGCGACGCGCCGCTCGCCGCGTTTCCCTCGGTAAGCAAGAGGAGGAGTTCCACTAGATCGGGCGAGTCCGTTTTCCTTCGAGCAGCTTTGCCGACTGTTCCGCCGTTTCTCTGACCAGGATGCCAATCCTGGGGTGCGACGCTTCGACATCTGGAGTCAGCCCACGACGCTTCAACTCATCGGACGTTGTCGGGCCAATTGATGCGATGACGGTCTGAGCCAGAGCGCGGGACACATCACGTTCGAGATGCAGGTCTTCGGCAATCTGCCACAAATGCACAATCTGCACCGACGTCGTGAAAAGTGCCACGTCGACGTCACCCCGAGCGATTGCCCGGACCGCATTCCGCAGCGGCTCCACGTTCTCCGGCAGCGCCCAGCGGTACACGGGCACCGGCGTGACCTGGGCGCCTCGTCTACGCAGCTCTTCGAGCAACTCCGTATTTGAAACGCCGTACTCCTGGACTGCGATCCGAGCACCACTGAGCGACAGCGTGGCATCGTTGGCTTCAATGGCGCTCAGCACGTCACGCCAGGTGTTCGGCTCTGGAGCAGCAGCCCACACCGGCACCTGCAACTCTCGCAGAGCCGCCAGCGGCTTCGGACCGCGGACGACCGTTTTGGTGCGTGCAAGCGCTGCCAGAAAAGTTTGGCGTGGGTACGCGTGCTCGACTGCGCTGACGAGCGTGCGCACGCCGACTCCTGTGAGAAAAATGACAAAGTCATACTCCCCGCGCATCAACGAGTGGGCAAACGCCAGCGCTGCCGAGTTCGATTCGAGAGGGACTTCGCGAAGGGCCGGCGCCTCGATGGGTTGACCGCCGAAGGTTCTAATCAGGGCCGCCATCTCCGCGCCGCGACGACTTTCGAGCGTCAGC
This sequence comes from Vicinamibacterales bacterium, assembly GCA_036556585.1. GTDB lineage: Bacteria > Acidobacteriota > Vicinamibacteria > Vicinamibacterales > JAMQPK01 > DATBJG01. The sequence goes on along the minus strand of DATBJG010000366.1, from coordinate 1,805 downwards.
ACGCGGAGTCCCCGAAACGTCCTGGTCTCGTCCTGCATCGGCATCGGACCACATGATACTGATTACTGACGCGAAAACTGATAACAGAAAACTGATAACTGAAAACTGATAACTGAAAACTGCGATAATATTTTGACAATGCGACGCTCACACATTTTTTCGATGCGCGCCCTCACGGTGGCGGCACTCGGCCTTTATCTCACAGCTTGTGTTTCAACTCTCGTCGCCGGACAGGCATCCGGAAGTCAGGGCCGCAACGTCTGGGACGGTGCCTACACGACAGACCAGGCGACTCGCGGCAGCATTTCCTACTCGGCCAACTGCGCGGAGTGTCATGGTGCCAACCTGCAAGGTGGCGAGGGGAAAGCTCTCCGCGGAGAACAGTTCTGGGCCGACTGGCGGGAATCGACGGTTGGCGAATTGCTGGCGTATGTCAGCAAGAACATGCCCTACGCCGAAGACGGCTCGCGTGCGGGAACGCTCTCACCAGGCATCTACGCGGAAATCGTGGCGCACATTCTGGAAAAGAATGATCTGCCGGCGGGCAAGGTTGAACTGACCGAGAGCTCGAGTGCCGGCGTGTTGATCATCCGCAAGGATGGTCCGGGAGAGCTGCCCGCCTCAACGCTGGCCAGGGTCGTCGGGTGCCTGGCGCCACGGGGAGCTGACGGAAGCTGGCGATTGGTGCGGGCCACGCGCCCGGAACGCGCGGCTGCCGCCGGTGCGGCTTCCGAGACCGACGGCGCGCTGGGTGACCGGGAATATCAGCTCAAGTTCGTCCTGACGCCGCTCACCAATTTCGTTGGCCATCGCATGTTGGTGACAGGATTGCTGCTTGGCGATGGTGGGGTAGACGGGCTCAACGTCAGCAGCGTCAAATCGGTCGCAGCCACGTGTAATTAAAGCAGTGTTCAGTTATCAGTCGTCAGTTTTCGGTAAATTTACTGAAAACTGATAACTGCAAACTACAACAACTCGGCGAGTCGTGTGTATCCGGCGCGGCTCACCGGAAGACGCTGACCGTCGCCGAGAATCGCGATCCGGTTCTCGCGCTCGTCGAGCTCGACGCGTGCCAGCCGCTCGAGATTGAGCACGAACGAGCGATGAATTCTCACAAACTTCTTCGGGTCGAGTGACGCTTCGACCTGGGCAAGTGTCTGTTCCTTGAGATACGGCTTTCCCTCATACCGGTACGACACGTAGTCGTCCTGCGCCTGGACATAGTCAATCTTTTCGACCGGGATGACATGAACCCGAGAGCCGTCGCGGATCAGAATCCGTGCCGCGTACCCTTCTCGCGGTCGCGCCTCATCGGTCAGCGCCTGCACGGGTAGCGACTCGCCGCGTGAGAGGCGTTCGCGTGCTCGTGTGAGCGTGGCGACGAGCCTTTCTGAACTGAAAGGTTTCAACAGATAGTCAACGGCGTGCACCTCGAATGCTCGAAGTGCGTACTGGTCGTAGGCGGTGACGAAGACTACTGCCACGTGTGGTCCAATGAGCTCGAGCACTTCGAAACCGTCGAGCTTTGGCATTTGCACGTCGAGAAAGAGCAGGTCCGGACGTAGCTCGGCGACGACCTTGACCGCTTCGAAGCCATTCGCGCACTCGGCCACGATTTCCACATCGCGAACCGTGCTCAGATACTCGCGCACGACCGCGCGTGCGGGCGCCTCGTCGTCTACGATCGCAACCCGGATCATTGATTTGTGTCAGCCCCCGGCGGGTCTAAAGACCCGCCGCTACGAAAACGTCTGTCAGCCCCCGGCGGGTCTAAAGACCCGCCGCTACGAAAACGTGTGTCAGCC
>DATBJG010000365.1:0-2118 GCA_036556585.1 Vicinamibacterales bacterium | reverse complement strand
CGACGGGAGGTTCGTCCACGGAATTGTGCCGCTGGCTGGCACCGTAAACGGTTCCGCCATCGTCAACACCAGGTCAGGTGTTCCAATCTGCCAGCCATCGGCGAACTCGGGTGGCGACGGCATGTCGGCGGGATTTCCTTCCGTGGCGCCGCCATCGACCCAGCGAACGAGCGTTTGAATTTGCTGTTCGCTCAGCATCTTGTCATTCCGGAATTCCCCGTAATGCGGATCGGCCTTCCATGGCGGCATGCGGCGCTGCAGAACCTCCTGTTTGATCGCTCTGGCCCAGGGGCGTGCGTTTTGATAGGTCAGCAGGGACATCGGCGCAATCTCGCCCGGCCGATGACAATAGACGCAGTTCTCGTAGAGGATTGGCGCGACGTCCTTGGAGAACGTCACGTCGGTCGTGTCAGTGCGTTGCCCCTGACCGGCCAGAGTCAGGGGAGACACGAGCGCGAGCACCGCTACGGCCGCGACCGCCAGCTTCCGCCACATATCGCCTCCAGACTTATCAACGCTAGTATCGCGATCGTTTCCTGCTCAACTCGTACTTGAACTTGAGCCACTTCACGTCGTCCATCAGCACGTCGGCGGTGCCAATGAGCTCGGTGCGATCCGTTTTGAAGTTGAAGAGAATTCTCACGTTGTCTTTCCACCCGCCTCGCAGGTTTCTTGAAAACGTGGCGGCATCGGTGGTGGTCTGCGGCTTTCCCATCATACCCATCACACGCAGCTCTTCGCCGACAATCTGACCGCCAACAAAGCTCGCGCCGTCGGTTCCACCAAAGAACGGCGTGATGGTCCCCACCAGTTTTCCGTCGATGTTTTCAATTGTCAGCTCAACCGGTTGGTCTTCCTGCGCACCCGGTGAAGGCTTGTCGATCGCCCAGCGCTGCACACCCACCCACGTTCCCTCGAAGCGGGTTGACGGCACGTTCTGGGCAGCTGCCGGTGCCCGAAGCCCTGACGCCACGAGCAGGCTCAGCACACAGCAGAACAAGATCGACCGCATCGGCAAATCTCCGTTTCCAGTCCGATTCGCCCCTGAAATGATATGGATGAAATCAGTACAGATATAGCCGGTTCCGAGCCGCCGGGCAACGAAAAACCGCGAAATCGCCAATAAATCCTACTCGCGCTGAAGCACCGCGATTGTTTCCACGTACGGAGTATTCGGAAACAAATCGAATGCCTCGATCTCCCCCAGGCGATAGCCCGCCGCTGCGAGGTTCTTGATGTCCCGTGCAAGAGTGGCCACATCGCAGGACACATAGACAATCCGCCGGGGACGACACGACGTGAGGCCGGACGTCGCGTCACGGGAGAGGCCGGTGCGCGGAGGATCAACAATGACGGTATGGGATGGCACGCCCCGAGCGCCCCGAAGAAACTCCTCCACCGACGTGTGATGTGACAGGAATGGTCTTACACAGGACGCCGCATTGGCGATCAGATCCTGGGAGCTGATCGCGTCGCCTTCGACTCCCACGATTTCGTCGCGCCGGGTGGAGGCTAGTGAGACCGCAAACAATCCCACCCCTGCATACAAATCGATCACTGGCCCCTCCGGCACAAGCGCCAGCACGCGTTGAACCAGTTCCGACAAGAGATATCGATTGCCTTGAAAGAAGGCTCGTACGTGCCGCCTCACTCGAATCGGCGGGCCTTCGCTCTCCGAGCTACGGGCACGCTCCGCTTCTTGCAGCGGACGGATGTCGAGGCCGTCCGTGACATACGGGACGCCCAGCACCACCCGTGTCCGCGAATCGGATGGCAGCGACCAGCTCAGGCCGGTAACGCCCTGGACCTCGACCTCACTCGTCAATCGCGTTGCCGTTCGCTCGTCCCTAAGTTCAAGATGGATCGCGCGCGCATCGGCCGCGATGTTCTCGGCAAGCTCGACGGCCTGCACATCGTCCGCGTCGTCTCGGGCCAGCCACTGGACAACGGCGCGAACCGCCTGTATCGCGCCCGGCTGCAATTGCCCGCTCGTGGCCGCATCGCAGAGGTCGTGACTCGATTCGCGATAGAACCCGACACGCTGCCCTCGGACGTGGAACCGGGCGCGCATTCGGTAGCCGCGTTCGGGAGAGGGGGCGACCTCCACAGGCCTCGGTA
>DATBJG010000364.1:0-5776 GCA_036556585.1 Vicinamibacterales bacterium | reverse complement strand
TCCGATACCCGGCGGCGTCTGTTGATCGGCGCGAACACCGGCTCCAGTGTTGTTCGACGAGTTCGACCTGGTCACCGTTGCCGTCAGATCGCCAGACACATCGCTCGAGTTCACGCGATTTTCGTCGAAGTCAATGCCGTGTAGCCGGGTCATCCTGATCGTCGACCAGAACGCCGTGACCCTCGTTGTCGATGACGTCCACATTGAAGAGCAGCACGTGAATGGTTCCGGTGGCGTAGTGGGGGACGTCGTGCGAGTTGGTCACGAACACGGTCGCGGCTGGCGCCGCAGAGGCCGTCACGCTGGTGACCGATAGGGCAAGGGCGAGGACAACGGATTCGACAAGCGCTCTAATCGTCATTGGATGCCCCTCTAAACGTTGACTTGCGTGTGGTCACATTCGTTCCGTGACTGAATGAACCGGTCAGCCGCCCGAAGGGATGGTGCCGCGTGGCGTGTGTACGGCCAGTCGTGGCTCGGGGAGGCGTGGAGTCAGCGAGGACCACTACCGATCGAATCGGGAGTGGTCATGCCTGGGGGATAGTAAACAGCTGGGATTGCAGCCGAGTGTCGCTCGTGTAACAGTTGCGAAACACCAACTGCCCGAAGGGAAGGTCGCTCCGTTGCCGAGCGAAGGAGAGACGACGTCCCGCTGACCGTCCACGTTGGCAAAGCAGGAACTCTTACTGTTTCGAGATTCGCTGACGCTGCTGGTCCCAACGCCACACGTTCGTGCCGTCCTGCAGGTAGAGGCGCATCGTGGCCGTCCCGTTGGCGACGTGCAGGAAGTCGTGCACATGCCCTGATAAGGGCGTACAATTGGCGGCTTCTACAATATGACTGCTTTGAGACTATCGTTCTGCCCTGATCCTCGGGCCTTTCTTACGATCATCGCACTGGCTGCCACGACGTTGGGCGTGGCATGCCGCTCGACGCCATCCGCACCTCCTGCCCCGACGATTTCCGCCGACGCCTGGGCGGTGGTCGACGGCCGGGAGATCAAGCGTGACGAGGTCGAGAAAGCTTATCGACGGGCACGAAACCCCGGGCAGTCTTTGTCGGATGAAGAGGCGCTTGCCGCGAAGCTCAGTCTCCTCAACGAGCTGATCGCCCAGGACATCCTGCTGGCCAAGGCACGGGAGCTGAAACTCGAGGTCACCACGGCCGAGGTCGATACCGCCTACGGGGAGGCACGGAAGAACATCCCAGAAGAGGCCTTTCAGAAAGAGCTGACGCAGCGCAGCCTGACGGCGGCGGACATGCGCGAAGGACTTCGTCGCGAGCTGATCACGCAGAAAGTGCTCACGCAGGAAGTCGGATCGAAGATCACGATATCGGATCAGGACGTCACCGACTTCTTCAATGCGAATCGTGCACAGTTCAACCTCGCTGAAGAGGCGTACCACATTGCCCAGATCATCGTGACACCGGTACGCGATCCGCAGCTGGCAAACCGGACGGGAGACGATGCCGCCACACCACAGGCCGCGACCGCGAAAGTCGCCATGCTGATCGAACGTTTCAAAGGCGGGGCAAGTTTCAGGGATTTAGCAGCGGACTATTCTGAAGATCCTGAATCGGCGGCGCGCGGGGGCGACCTGGGCTTCGTGCCCCTGTCCAGACTGCGGCAGGCGCCACCACAGCTGCGAGATGCCGTGATCAACAAGGCGCCAGGCACCGTCAATGTCGTGAGCGCAGGCGGGGCTCACACCATCGTGTTGATCGTCGCCCACGAACTCGCCGGGCAGCGCGATCTGTCCACGCCAACCGTACGCGAGCGCATCACCGAGACGCTGCGAGGTCGCAAGGAACAACTGTTGCGCGCCGCGTACGTGACCAACCTTCGAAGCGACGCAAAGGTCGACAACATCCTTGCTCGACGGTTGGTCGAGTCGCAGGGCAAGATGCCGACTCTCCCGCTCGCCGCGCCGGCTGCACGCTAGAACTCCCACTACGGCTTGGATGGTTGTCGGGGGGTTTCCTCGGCACGTGCGCCCGCAAGAATGTTCGCGAGGCCGTAGTTCCCTTCGTGGCACGCATACTCCATGACGAAACCGTCAATCCTCGTCATGGGCACCTCCGCGCTCCACGGTCTGGTCCACACGGTCGGATCGCTCACGCTGAACCGGTACATGAGGACATTGTCGTGTGTCCGCGTGAATCGTTCGACGAGCCGCATGTTGCGGTCGATCAATCCCGGAAGCCCGAATGTACCGGTACCCTGGTCGGTGAAGTTCCGCGTCTCGACCACGAGCGTCTGACCTTCCCAGCGGCCGCGGGAGTCACCCATCCACAATCGGAATGCCTCACTGAGGTGGGGACGGGGATCGAGAGGAACGATACGCGTGTCATGCACCATTTCGTTCACGATCACCACGTAGCCAGGACTTTGAAAAATCTGAACCAGATTGTTGTAGGGGCCGGGGACGACCGGTGGACCTGAGTTGAATCCCATGATGCAGCGTTCGGCGAGCGGCAGATCTTCAGGACCGCCACGACCCTCGCGGGCGACCTCGCGCGCACGCATGATGGACTCCGCCTGTGGCGTCAACGGAGGAATGCGACCATCAGGCGGATCGACGACCAGAGACGACCTTCTGGTCCGTACCAGTCTGCGCCCACCGGGTTCCCACCACCAGCCCAGGTTGTAGATGCCCGGGTCTGACTCTGGCCTCCCCGAGGCACCGAGCGATCCAGGCGATCGCTCCTCCGTGTCAAACCGCTGCTGGTTGATCTGTTGTTCGAGCGCTGCCGCTTCTTTTTCTGTGAGGAATTCGCGGCCCGCGAATTCCGGCGGACGCTGTAACGCGGTAATCGTCGTAAAGTCCCAGGTCCCCTGAAGATCGGGATCGCCCCACGAAGTCCGCGCAGCCGACGCCACTTCCGCGCGCCCGGATGTCGGCGTCGAGGGAGCTTGAGCCACGGCTGGCACCGGCGTCAGCGAGACAAAGACGACGACCACGGACATCCGCATCGCCTGTCGCGAGACTATCCAACCCATGTGCCATCGACCTCCCTCGCGACCGTATCATTTGCTGCGACAGTTCCGACTACTTGCTGGCGGCGGCTTGCTCTCTCTCCTTGGCACGGGCGCCAGCGAGAATGTTGGTCAGGGAGTAGTTACCCTCGTGGCAGGCGTACTCGAAGAGTGGTTCGTCCATTCGCACCATCGGCACCATGGCACTCCACGGCCGGGTGTACGAATGCGGATCAGACACCGTGAATTCGTACCTGAGCATATCGTCGTCGACACGCGTGAAGCGTTCCACGAGACGGGTATCGGCCGAGGACCCCTGCAGGCTCGTCTCGCGACGGAAGTTGATGGTCTCGACCACGAGCGAGTCGCCTTCCCAGCGGCCGCGGGATTCTCCCGTCCACTGGCGGAACGTGGTGTGCGGGCGACCATCGGTCGGGATCATGCGGACGCTGTGCACCATCTCGTTGATGATGACGACCAGATCGGGGGCCTGAACGATCTGCAGGTTGTTGTTGTAGGAGCCGGGGGTCATGGGGGGCCCGGAGTTGAATCCGATAAGGCATCGGTCCGCCAGGCTTCGCTCCTCGTGTGAGTCACCGGCTCCGGCGTTCAGAAATCTGGTCCGTTCTGCGTTCCTGCGGCGCGCAGCATCGGTGAACGGAATTCTCCCGTCCGGCGGATCGACGATGAGGGATGTGCGCTTGTCCTCGGTCAGTTTGCTGCCACGCTCGTACCAGAACTCGTTGTAAGACAGCACGCCACCTTGAGATCTGGGTGGGTACCCCGCGCTCGGCTGCCCCTTTTCCGGGTCGAACAGATCACGGTTGAGCCGGGTATTCTCCGACGCTTCGAACGCCGCGGCTTCCTCGTCGTTGAGCGTAGTCTTTCCGGCAAGCGCGTCCGGCCGCTGGAGCGGCGTGATCGTGCTGAACGAATAGATACCCTCGAGATTGGGCTTTCCATCGGGTGTCCGAGCCGGAGTCGACGCTTTGGCTTGCGCCGCCGCAGGGAGCGGCGCCAGTAATACCGCTGGCAGCAACACGAACACTCCTACCAGCAAGCGATTGCGCTTCATGAATCCTCCTGGCGTCGTTTGGACTGCACGGTATCGCAGTTTGTCGGAGTATTGCAAAGGAAACCCTCTACTTTCCAACGGCTTTCCAGAAGTCCGCCTTGGTCTGCGGGGCGGCCGAGGCGTGCACGTTGATGTAGCGATCGAAATCCAGCTTGAGCCTCTCGAGAATGGGCGCCAGTGCCTTGACGTGATCGTTGGTCGGCTGTCCCTCGGCAGGAAGCGAGAAGTCGCCCTGAAAGACAACCTTCTCCTTGGGGAGGTACGCAATCATCAAGCCGTTCGAGTGAGGAACCGGTGAGACGTGGTACATCTCCACCGTTCTGTTTCCATCCGAGTAGACCTTCTTTTCCGCAACGGCTTCGACGGTTGCCTTCCTGGGATTTTTTGCCAGGGTGTCGTTGAGCAACGTTCTTGGAGTGTTGAGCGCCTTCATGAAAAATGCTTCGTTGTTCCGCTGGGTGATGATGGTCGCGCCTTCGGCCACCATCGCCGGTATCCCTCCGGTGTGATCGGAGTGGGCATGCGTGTTCATGACGTACCGGATCGGTTTGTTGGGGATGAGCTTCTTCGCTTCTGCAATGTATGCGAGCGCGCGCGCTTCGGACTGTCCGGCCTCGAGAACCATGATGTAGTCTTTGAAGTCCACGATCAGCGAGTCGTAGCTGCCGGGTCCAGTCGTGAACCTGTAGACGCCGTCACCGAGCTTTTCGGTAGTCACGGTTAGAGCAGGCGGGGCCCCACCCGGGCCACCTCGACCTGGACCCGGACCACCACGCCCTGCAGCAGGGGCTGGCGGAGGAACCAGAGTGGCAACGTCGGCCGGATTGGCTTTTGCCGCAGTGACATCAACTTCAAAGAACGGCCAACCACCGCGCGTCTGCACGATCTTGGAAGGCGCCATGACGCCGCCGAAATCCTTCCAACCTGTGTACGTGGCGACCACGTGCATGTCGCCCATGATGTTTTCACCGACCCATGTCTCGACACGATCGATGAGATTTTTGTCGTTGAGATAGCCGTTCACGACGTAGTTCTTGCCCGAAGGCGCTTTCACGGCGGGACTCCAGCTCACGACGGTGTTCTTTCCGCTGCGGCTCACGGTTGCGGCACTGGAGGCAGCCCCTTTCAGAAAGCCCCATGGCGTGATGTAGAGCTCGAGCGAGGTGGCCCAGGGTTGCGAAAGATCCGCCTGTTCGGGCGTGACCTGCTGGAAGAACGTTCCTGGCGTCACCGTCGTCGAGCCGCCTGGCCCGATGTTGTTCGTTCCTCCGGTATGACGCGACGCGGGTGCCGTGAGATCGATCACGCGGACGTAATTGGATATCGGCCGCATCGGATCGTGCGTCCCCTGGCAGATCATTGCAGCGGCATTGGCCCCGCACTGCTGGAATGCGACATCTTTCGCCGATCCCGAATACGTGATGGACTGGGCGTCGCCCAGCGCCTTTTGCGCGGCGGCAATTGCGGTTTTCGCATCCTGCGCCGTCGCGTCTCCGGTCAAGTACGCGACACAGATTGCGACGAAAGCCAGTTTCTTCACCACAGCTACTCCTCCTTGAGCAAATGCCCTCTTACTTCTGCCTTCCAACCTCTGCCCTCAGGCTGCGCTATTCAGCAGCCTGGCAGAGCCAGGCGGGGATTGTACTTTGACGAGCCATTTCATACCACGCCGGTCCGTTCTTGGATACCGTCAACCTCGCATGATGTGGGTCTGCACGGCCGCA
>DATBJG010000363.1:0-14635 GCA_036556585.1 Vicinamibacterales bacterium | reverse complement strand
CCCCACAGGGTCGCCCCTGGCGACAGCAGATACGCCTGAAGTCTGAATAGAAACGACAGCCCGAAAATTTCCCACCCCCGGCGGCGGGTCGCGGCCGCCGCACGTTCGGGGCTGCCAAATCGCTGTTGTCTGGACTCGGCCGCCAGCACGACAGCGACGCCGGCCAGAAAGAGGAACAGCGGGGCTCCGAATCCCCCGAGGATGATGGCATTGCGAAATCCAATGCCCCCCCTGTCGCTCATTCGGGTCCACGCGTCGACCACGTGCGCCTCAATCATGATGAGGACGGCAAGGCCGCGCATCCAGTCGAGGTAATTTCGACGGCTCAGACCGGTCACTTCGCCTTTGCTTTGCACTTTACACTTTGCACTTTACACTTTGCCCGTGTCCGCACCCATCAGGCGCATCCTGCACGTCGACATGGATGCCTTTTACGCGTCGGTCGAGCAGCGTGACGACCCAACGTTACGCGGCCAGCCGGTCGCTGTTGGCGGTAGCCCTACGGCACGCGGCGTCGTTGCGGCAGCATCCTACGAGGCGCGAGCATACGGCGTTCGTTCGGCAATCTCAATGGCGCGCGCGGTTCGCCTCTGCCCCCATCTCAAGATTGTCAGACCAGATTTCACGCGGTACCGAGATGCTTCCAATCAAGTTTTTGCGCTATTCCGCAGCGTGACGCCGCTGGTCGAGCCGCTTTCGCTGGATGAAGCGTACCTGGACGTCACAGAAAATGCCTGGCAGGAGCCACTCGGGGTGACGGTTGCACGTCGTCTGAAGCAGCGAATCGTGGAGGAGACTGGCCTGACGGCATCGGCGGGGGTCGCTCCAAACAAATTCCTCGCCAAAATCGCTTCGGGATGGAAAAAGCCGGACGGTCTCACCGTCATCGCACCAAGCCGCGTCGAGCAGTTCCTGCACGGACTGCCGATTGAAGCGCTATGGGGTGTGGGGCCGGTTACTGCTCGAAAACTGCGTGCAATTGGCGTTGCCAGGCTCGTCGATGTCCGTACTGTTGACGGCACGCTCCTGACCCAGACCGTGGGCAGCCAGGCGGACTGGCTGCGGCAGCTGTCTCACGGTGTTGATGAGAGACCCGTGGTCCCGGACCGTGTCCGGAAGTCTTGTGGAACCGAAAACACCTTTGCCTCAGACCTGATCGACCGCGAGGAAATTCGGCTGCACCTGTCGTCGATGGCACGTGACAATGCCGAGTGGCTTCAAAAGAAGGGACTGCTCGCCCGCACCGTTACCATCAAGGTTCGATATTCGGATTTCTCGACCGTCACACGCAGTCACACCCGAGATGTCGCAACCAACGATAGTGCGGACATCAGCGCTCGTGCACTGGAGCTTGCCGAACGGACGGAGGCCGGCCGGCTGCCTGTGCGGTTGCTCGGCGTGAGCGTACACAATCTCCTGGACCCGGTGTCGCGCACCACGCCCGACGACGACAAGTTGCCGTTTCTGGAACCGGAAAACCCGAGAGCCTAGCACCGAGAGCCGAAAGCCTCTATGTAGTTGCCGCACTGACCGGTTGACGCTGTTTGCGTCCAATAAGTGTCGCAATGGCCAGCCATCCGACCGGAAGGGCCACCATGAGGTAAGTCAGGTACTTGCCGTAACGGCCATCAGGCCCGTACGGCTCGGTTGCCCAATGCAGCGGCTCGCTGTAAGGAAGGACGTTTGCCTCGGTGAGCTCGTGGAAACCGTAAATGAGCAGCTGAACAACAAACACCATCAGGAACACGGACGTCACCTGAAAAAACAGGCCCAGATTCACCCGATGCCCATAGCGGGACCACAACCAGGCCACAAATGCCGACACCACGGTCCCAGCCACCGCTCCGGAGATCACCGAGGTTGACTTCACCTGGAAGAGCAGGGTGTTCATGAGGAGCATGGTTTCCATGCCCTCACGGGTAATCATCAGCAGGGTAAAGCCGAACACCGCGAGAAAGGCTGCCGCGCCCGTTTTGAGGGCTGCCGACTGGAGCCGGCCTTCGATGTCTCGCTTGATTCGCCTGGCGGTCCGCCACATGTGGACTGTCAACGTCGCAACGGACGCAGCGGCCACGAGGGCCAGAATGGCCTCCCACAGCGCCTGGTTGGCCGCCCGCCTGAAGAGGATAGCCGCGCCAATGCTCAGGACAATCGAAATGGCAATTCCCCAGTGCACTGCAGGGATGAGCTCGTGTCGGCTGCTCTTGCGTAGATAGGCCAGACTGATGGCCACTATAAGAAACGCCTCGAGCCCTTCTCGAAGCGTGATAAAAAACGCCTGCAGCATCAACGACTCCCGCGGGAACTTGAAGGATGGGCGAAAATGAGACTCAGTCTCGTTTCCGAACCTCAGAGTGTAGCCCGCCCGCACCTGACCGTCAAGCGGAGGACCGGCACCGGCTGACCGCCGGCGGCGGGGCCCCCCTTTTGGCGGATTGCGACATGGCGGGAAGGTTGCTAAGCTCTGGAACGTGAAGTGTGCTATGAAGACTGCCGCCGCCACGATTGTGGTCCTGGCCCTGGCCATGACGCTGCATGGTCAGGCACCAACGTTTAAATCCAGCACCCGAACGGTGCCCCTCTATACCACCGTCACTGACTCGGAGGGCCGGCTGGTTCCGGATTTGATGAGGGAAGACTTCGACATTCTAGACGACAACAAACCTCAGGAAATTGACGTCTTCATCAACGAAGTCCAGCCCATCACCGTCGTTGTCATGCTCGATACGAGCGCCAGCATGACCGGCAACCTGAAGCTGCTTACTCAGGCGGCCGAGGCATTCCTGATGCGACTGCTTCCCGAGGACAAGGGCCGGGTCGGGGCCTTCAACGACAAGATTCAGTTTGCGTCCGAGTTTACGTCCAACCGCGACAGCCTGATTGGCGCTCTGAAGGATCTCGACTTCGGAAACCCGACCCGCCTTTACGATGCCATCGACGCCAGCATCACCGAACTCAAGGAGTTCGACGGACGTCGCGTGGTGCTCGTCTTCACCGATGGGGACGATACGGGTAGCCGAACCGGCTCGGGAGACGTCCTGGACCGCGCGCGCCAGGACGAAGTCATGATCTACGCAATCGGCCTGCAGACCGATTACTTCAACGGCGTTCAGCGGGTTCGCACGAAGCCGGATCGCAGCCTGCGACGCCTCGCCGAGGAAACCGGTGGCGGCTACTTCGAACTGGAGAAGACCACCGAACTCTCCCCGACGTTTACGCGCGTCGCGCAGGAGCTCCACAGCCAGTACGTCCTTGGATTCTCACCAAAGTTGCTCGACGGAAAGGTTCACCGCCTTGCCGTTCGAGTCAAGAAACAGGGCCTGACTGCGCGTGCCCGCAAGAGTTATCTGGCCGCGAGTGAGGTACCCGCGACGCGGTGATACGCTTCCAGAACCTTTACGCTCCGACGCCCGCTTGAAAGCTCTTTCTGGCCGAGACCAGAGCTCCTGGTTCATTGTCTTCGGGCTCTACCTGCTGGCCTGCGGCGTCATGCTCTGGCCCCTCATCGATTTCTCGCATCTGAGTTCGGGAAGCTTCGAAGGTGATCCCCGCCTGGTGATCTGGATACTCGGATGGAACAATCACGTCGTTCTCGACGGGATCCCTTCGTTGTTTGACGCCAACATGTTCCATCCCGATCGAAATACGCTGGCGCTCACCGAACACCTTTTCGGCATCAGTCTCTTCACACTGCCAATCTACGCGGTCACACGGAACCCTGTACTGGCTTACAACATCGTCTGGTTGTTGTCGTTTCTGTTGAGCGCCATGAGTGCTCATGTTCTGGTGTGGAGGATCCTGCGCAGCCATTCCGCAGCACTCGTGGCGGGGCTCGTGTATGCCTTCTGCTTTTTCAAGATGCATCAGGGTCACGCGCATCTCCAAATCATCTGGTCGTTCTGGATTCCGGTGTCGCTTGTGCTGGTCGAGCGCTGGTTTGTCAGGCCCACCTGGATGCGCATGGCGACGCTCGTGGCGTGCGTGATCCTCCAGGCGCTGGCGTCCTGGTACCTCGCCGTGATGATCCTGGTGGCAGATGCGCTGTGGCTCAGCTGGCTGATGCTCGAGCGGTACTTCACGACCGGCCGGTTGACGGGGATTGGCTCGCCTCGTGCGTTGCTCATCCAGCTGGTTGCGGCGCTGCTTCTTGGTGCCGTCCTCCTGTCGCCTTTCGTTGATCGGTACGCGGCCATGAGCCCGGGAAATCCAACTGAAGCCAGCGCGCAATCAGCGGACCTGGCGGCCTACTTCGTCCCACCGGAAAACACCTGGCCCGGCCGGGCCTTGCAAAAGCTTGGCAGCACGGCGCCACGGTGGATTTGGGGTGAGCGCACGCTGTACGTCGGATACGTCACGCTGGCTCTCGCGGGAATTGGCGTGTGGTGCGCGTTGCGCGAACGGGTCGCAGCGTTTGCTGTCGTGCGCTTCTGCGTAGCGCTGGCCCTCTTGGCGTTTGCGCTGTCTCTGGGCCCTGCAGATCCTCAAGGATGGGGCTGGTCGCCGTTCGGGCTATTCGCACGGCTTCCAGCAATGACCCTCTTCCGCGTTCCTGCCCGGTTCGCGCTGCTGGTGATGCTTGGGGTTGCGGTACTTGCGGGGGTCGGAGCGTGGGATCTTGGCCGGCGGCTGGGCAATAAGGCGCTGGTGGTCATGCTGCTGGGTATACCGCTCCTCTTGAGCGAATCGTTCGTGATTGGATTTCCCGGAGGGAGACCCCGCCAGTTGCCAATACCAGCTGTGTACCGCTATCTGGCAGCGCTTCCACCAGGCGCCGTTGTATCGCTCCCCGATTTTCTCCAGACCGCCGAGTGGTATCGCGAAGCGGACTATCTGTACTTCTCGACCGCCCACTGGAAACCCATCGTCAATGGCTACGCACGCGTCACGCCTGCCGGCTTCGCGGACCGCATCCGACACATCCAGACGTTCCCTTCGGCCGAGTCAGCTGATTATCTTCGGTCGCTTGGCGTGACCTATGTCGTGGTCCATGTGGGCATCGACGAGGCAGCCCTCGCGCGTGCCCGTCAGAGCGACGATTTCTCGCTCCTGCTGCACGCGGACGACGATTATCTCTTCAGGGTGAATCCGAACTAGCGGGACTGATCGGCGGGTCGGCGGGTCTAAAGACCCGCCTCTACGGTTGACGTAGGTACGTGGCGCACACCTCTAGGCCTGCCAATGGTCAGCGCGTCGCCGTCAGGGCCGCAGCTTCTTCTTTGAGCCAGGTGTCGTAGTCCTGTTGTGTCTTAATGGAGTAGAAGCCGCGCATGCGATAGTGCCCCAGGCCGCAAAGCTGCGAGCAGTTGATTTCCCAGTCGCCGGTCTTGGTTGGTGTGAACCAGACCGGGAACGATATCCCCGGAATCGCATCCTGCTTCACGCGCATCTGGTTGAGGCTGAAGCTGTGGATGACGTCTTTGCTCGAGAGGTGAATCAGGATCGGGCGGTTGACGGGCAGATTCAGCTGGTTGATGGTCGTAATGTCGTCCTTGGCGGCGCCATCGGTGCGATCCAGCCCAATGGGATTGTCAGCGGCCACGAGCTTGATGTCGGTACGGCCAAATACTCCATCGGCTCCCGGATAGTGCGCGTTCCACGCAAACTGCTCGGCAATGACCCGGACCACAACCGCGTCACTCTCGTTCGGGATGTCGTCGACGCGGTTCGCCCATGCGGGTATCGCAAACCCGACCAGAAGGATCGCCTCCACCAGCGCAACACCCACCTCGACATAGGTGGAAAAGTGGCTCTTCACACCGCCGTAGTCGGCTCGAGGATGACGCGACGCGCGGAATCGGATCAGGGTGTAAATGAAAAAAGACCCCCAGCCGACGAAGAGCACGGCCATGAGCCAGTGCACGAGCACGATCATCCGATCGATTTCCGCCGCATGCGCCGACGCCTGTTCCGGAAGCCCGAGCAACTCCAGCATTACGCCGTTCCCTCCATGACTTTGCCTTGATTGACCGCGGCTCTTGCGTCCGGCCCGGCCCCCATGTCAGCGGCCGCCTCGAACGCCCGCGCCCGTCTGACGAGATAGATGAAAAAAGCGGCGAAAGCCGCCAGGACGGACATCGTAATGCCGAGCAGCACCAGGATTGCCTTGTTGGCTCCGTCTGCCAGCGGGCCGTCGAGCGCGCCAAAGCACACCGGGCACGCAAGAACCGATTCCGGCGCCAGCGCCATGCCGGCTGCGGCTCCGGCCACGAGGTACCTTGTGACTCTCCGCAACATTCGTCTCAGCTCAGTCCAATTTCTCGACACTTCTTGAGGAAACCTACTTCGTACACGATGAGGCCCGCCGCACAGAGCAGCGACACAACACCCGTCACAACGTACGGCACACCATCGTTTGAAATCGCCCAGATTCCAAACCACGACGCCAGGACGATCGACAAGGTGATGAACACGACGTGAAAGCTCTTGAGGGACATTACCGCACCACAGTATCGGTCCCGAAATGATCCAGGTACATGAGGACCGGGATGAACATCAGGTGCACCCAGAAAATGATCGTCAGGATCAAAATCCAGTAGATGGCCGGCCTTTCTGCCTTCAAGTGCATGAAATAGGCCGCAACCATCGACCCTTTGATGGTGGCGACAATCAGGGCCACTGCAATCGCCAGCGCCACCGCAAGATGGAGATATGAGATGGCAACCGTGATGATGGTCAAAACCATCAGCCCAACGAACACGGCAATGTAGGTCTTGACGTGGTGATGGATGTCTTCGTGGCCCGCGCTCATTCGAAATCCTCCGCGAGTCGGCGGGTCTAAAGACCCGCCTCTCCAAGTTCCCGAATTGGTAGAGGCGCGTCTTTAGACCCGCCTGTTCCCCAATCGTAGAGGCGGGTCTTTAGACCCGCCTATTTCCCCAATCGTAGAGGCGGGTCTTTAGACCCGCCTGTTGCTCACAGCAAGTACAACACAGGAAACAGGAAAATCCAGACCAGGTCGACGAAGTGCCAGTACAACCCTGTGACTTCGACCCGGTTCGTATAGCGCTCCCCTTCCGACCGCCACATGGCCGCGCCAGGCCCGGCCAGGTAGGCAATGACGATGATTCCCCCCAGCACGTGAAGGCCATGGAGGCCCGTCAGCGTGTAGTAAATCGACAGGAACGTACTCTCGCTGGGGTACTCGCCCAGCGCAAAGTGATGTTCGTATTCGAAGAACTTGACGACCATGAAGGTGAGCGCCAGCGCCATCGTGGCCCACAAATACAGCCGCCCCCTCGCCAGGTTGTGCATCTTCAGCTGGGCCCACGCCATGACCATCGTCACCGACGAGGAGATGAGGACGACGGTATTCAGCGTTGCGAGTGGCACGCTGAGCTCCTCGGAACCCCGCGGCCATTGAGGGGCCGACACACGCAGCAGGATGTACGACGAGAAGAGCGCGCCGAAGAGCATGACTTCGGACGCCAGGAAGAGCCAGATGCCCAGCTTCGGATTTGGCAGCCCGGTATCCGGACGGGCTTCAACGGTATACGGAATCAGCATGGTGTGTTGTGCTACGCCTTTGCGTGACTGTGCGTTGGCGCCTCGTTCTGCGGCACGTAGTCGCCGTCATGGCCGGGGACGCTGTACTCGTACGGACCGCGATAGACCGCCGGCGGTACGAGGAAATTCCCGTGCGGAGGCGGTGAGGGCGCCGCCGCCCAGTCGAGCGTGGTCGCCGACCAGGGATTGGCGGAGACTTTCTGGCCTTTCTTGATGCTCCAGAAGAAATTGATGATGAAGAAGATCTGGAAGATGCCAAGGGCCCACGCCGAATGTGACATGAACGTGTTCCACTTGAGCACTTCTGCCGCGTGCGCATACTGGGCACCGCCGTCATACAGGCGACGGTTGACGCCGGCAAGGCCCTGAATGAACATCGGCATGAACACGCCGTTGAGGCAGATGAATGTTCCCCAGAAATGCAGCTTGCCGAGCAGGTCGCTCATCTTGCGGCCAGTGGCCTTGGGGAACCAGTAGTAGATGCCCGCAAACAACGCCAGAAGCGTGCCCGGCGCCACCACATAGTGGAAGTGGCCAATGACGTAATAGGTGTCGTGCAGCGGGATGTCGCTCGACGCCAGACCGAGCGGCAGGCCGGTCAAGCCTCCGATGCCGAACATCGGGAGGAATGCCAGCGCAAACAACATGGGCGTCGTAAATCGCATCGAGGCGCCGTAAAGCGACAAGAACAGCGCGCTCAGGATGATCACCGACGGAATCGAAATGATCATCGTCGTCGTCTGGAAGAAGCTGCTGATGATGGTGCCCATGCCAGTGAAGAACATGTGGTGGGCCCAGACGACAAAGGACATGAAGCCCAGGAAGATGATCGAGTAGACCATCGCCTTGTAGCCCCAGAGCGGCTTTCGCGTGTTATTGGCAATGACTTCGGCCACGATACCCATCGCCGGAAGAATCAACACATACACTTCCGGATGGGCGAGGAACCAGAACAGGTGCTGCCAGAGCAGGGGGCTTCCTCCACCTGCGACGTCCACGGGCTTGTTACCAACCACCATCCCGCTTGGCATGAAGAAGCTGGTGCCCGCAACACGGTCCATGAGCTGCAGCACACCAGCCGCTTCGAGCGGCGGGAAGGCCAGCAGCAGCAAGAACGCCGTGACGAGCTGCGCCCACACGAAAAACGGCAGACGCATCCAGGTGAGGCCGGGTGCGCGCAACTGGATGATCGTGACGATGAAATTGATCGAGCCCAGTAGTGACGAGGTGATCAAGAAGACCATCCCGATCAGCCAGTACGTCTGTCCCTGCGTCGCGATAACCGACAGTGGCGCGTAAGATGTCCAGCCGGAGTTCGCCGCGCCACCGGGGACAAAGAAGCTGACCAGCATGACCACGCCGCCGATGAAGTACACCCAGTAGCTCATCATGTTGAGCCTGGGGAACGCCATGTCTGGCGCGCCGATCTGAAGCGGCGTCACAAAGTTGCCAAATCCGCCGACGGCCAGCGGCACGACACCGAGGAACACCATGATGGTGCCGTGCATGGCGCCGAGCTGGTTGTAGAACTCGGGGAGCATCACACCACCCGGTGCGTTCAACTGACCGAGCCATCCTCCGATGATGGGGATTGGCTGACCGGGATAGGCCAGCTGCCACCGCATGAGCATCATCAGGCTGAACCCGAACAACAGGAACACCAGGCTCGTGACGGTGTACTGAATGCCAATCCACTTGTGATCGAGAGAGAAGACGTACTTGCGCAGGAAGCTCAGTTCTTCTTCGTGATGGTGGGCGTGGGCTTCCGCAGCATGGGTCGTCCCGATTGACGCCGCATTGTCCAACGTTGTAACTCCTTGTAACCAGCGTTCACGTCCGGCTAAAGCCGGACGCTACGAACAATGACCTAAGCCGGACGCTACGAACAATGACCTAAAGCCGGACGCTACGAGTAATGACGCGCAAATCTGTAGCAACTCGCAACGTAGCGTCCGGCTTTAGCCGGACGTACACCACACGTCCTCAATTGAGACAAACCGCCGGTGAGATTCTATAGCCGGGCTTCCGGGTGTGCAAGTACGCGACACGGTCTACCGGCCGTCAGATGCGAGACCGAAGAAGCGCTGGATTTTCCGCAGCAAAGGACGCGGCCCTTCGGCAATTGCGGCAGGTCCCGCCGCCACCGTTGCCGCGCGCTCCGCGAGTTCAGTGCGGCGCTTTTCAATGACGGCGCTGATTCGATCGAGCACGGTGGGATTTGCAAGGACGATGCGCCGAAACGTGTCGGCGGTGATTTCGAGCAGTGCAGCGTCTCCACGGGCGGTGACGGTGGCACTCCGTGGATCGCCGGTCAACAGCGACATCTCGCCGACGTACCCGCCTGGCTCCAGAACCGCCACCTCCGCGCCTGACGGTTCCACGCTGACGCGAAGGCGACCGCTGCAAATGAGGAACATCGACGACCCGGCCTGTCCCTGCTGCACGACCGTCTCGCCGTCACCATAGAGACGTTCGGTGGACAGCGTCGCGAGTTCCGTGCGCTCGGCTTCTGAGAGGGGCTGCAGAAGATCGATCGTCCCCATGAGCCGAAGTAGTTCCTCCGTCCGCTCGTCGCTGCGACCCGATGGCCACTCGCGTGAGTACTCCACCTGAATCGGATACGGAATCTCGATTTGCCGACGCTTGAAGGCGTAGTAGATGCCGCTTCGAACACGGTCGTACGCGAATTCGTCGCGGCTGTAGTCGGAAATCCAGAAATGCAGGCGGTACACAATGCCAGAGCCTCCGAATTCCCAGACCAGGACATCCGACGGCGGAGTCTTTAACACGAGCGGCTCCGCGTCGAGCACCTCGTGGAGTGCTTGCTTGACGTCGTTGGGTGTGCTGGTGTAACTGACGCCGATATCGAGATGCAGGCGTGTGGGAACCGACGGCTCCGAATAATTAGTGATCGGTTCCTTGCCCATGACGCTGTTCGGCACGATGACGAAATTTCCGGTCTTGGTCCGGAGCTTGGTCGCTCGCCACGTGATTTGCGTGACGAGCCCTTCCAGGCTGGACACCGCAATCCAGTGACCCACGCGGAACGGTTTGTCCACCTGGATCGCAAGGCCCGCAAACATGTTGCCCAGCGTATCCTGCAGGGCGAACCCCAGGACGACAGCGCTGACGGCCGACGTCGTGAAGAAGCGCTCGCGCATGACAAAGGTCGCAATGAGCAGAAATACCCCGTAGGTGACGGCGTCCTGAACGATGCTGGGAAAGTGATCCGGGACGCGATCGACACGCAGCGGGTTGACGAGCACGACCACAAGCGTGCTGACCGCCGCGAATACGAGCAAAAGGCCTTCAATCGATCGCAGCGTCTCGGCCAGATCGGGCTCGACCCAGCCGCGGGTCAGCAGAAAGTGTAAGACGAGGAACCCGACGGAGAGTCCAATGCCAAGGCGGAGTTTGTTGCGGATCAGGCGGTTGACGCTCAGCGCCCGGAGGCTGAGCGTCACAGCCAGAAACAGCAGGCCGACCGGTAGGTGATACCAGCTATGAACCACTACAAGTCTGAAGTCTCAGGGCTCAAGTCTCGATAAACCTGAGACTTGCAACTTGACCCTTGAGACTTGTTTAAGTCAGTCCGCCTTCCTTCTTGAATGCGGCAAGCTCGGCTGCCGTGACCGCGACCGTGACAGGGGTCGACACTGAGCCACCCTTGGCATTGCGCTCGGTGTCCACTCCTCGAGAAGCGCCCGAGCCGGTGACCTCAGCGGACTTCTTTTCGCCACCGCCAGGCTTGATCAGAGACGAGAGACCAAAGCCGCGCTTCTTTTCTTCGGGCGGCTTCTCAGCTGTTTTCTCGCCCTCCTTGGGTTTCTCGCCCTCCTTGGGCTTCGCCGCGCTCGAATCGCCGCCGCCAGTCAGCCCTGCCGCGCCAGCTTCAACCTGCGCGACTTCTGACAGTGCCGGCGCCTGGTAGGAAATGAACTTGCGGTAGCGATCGCCGAGCGTGGCCGCGCCCGCAAGCTTCTTGTCCGCAATCAGCTTGGTATTTTTCTGGAGGCGCTCCTTCATTTCGGGGTGCGAGGCAAACAAACCCTGTTTTTCCGTTGAGGCCTTGTTACGGTCGGTCAGCCGCGTCAGGAAATTACCGAGTCCCTGAGGGGCGTAACCGACCTGACTCGACAGCGCGAGACCCTTTTCGTCGGACTCCAGCTCTTCGGCCCGGCCAAAGCCAGCAAGGACCAGCTCGGTACTTCGATCGATCAGTTGCGTCATCAGCAAGGGATTGCCGGCAAGCGACTCGCTCGCACCCATCTGAACCATTTTCCCTTTCTGAATCGCCCTGATCGTGTGTTTCTCCGTCACGTGAATGATCTCGTGCGCCAGAACGTCCGCAAGTTCCGACTCGTCCTGCAGGAGCCCGAGCGCCCCGCGGGTGATGTGTATGTAGCCACCCGGCGCGGCAAAAGCATTGACGCCATCGGTATCGAGGACGATGAACTTCCAGGCTAACGTCGGGCGGGTGCTGCTGAGCGCGAGCGCTGTGCCGACGAGCGCAACATATTTGTGTACCGCCTGATCCTGCACCACGCCGTAACGAGTGCGAATCTTCAGGCTGACGCCCTCTCCCAGCTGCTGCTCTTCGGCGTCGGTCATTTCAACATCTTTGAATTGCTGGGCGCGTTTGAGGATCTGCCCGAATTGATCGGCGGCGTCTCCTGCGACGGCTGGTTGTGCAACCAGCAGACAGGTGACGATGAGCAGTGCGGTTCTCATGTACGTCTCCAAACGGCGGATCTAAAGATCCGCCGCTACGGTAGAGGCGGGTCTTCAGACCCGCCGTCACATTCATCGGTAGAGGCGGGTCTTCAGACCCGCCGTTACGTTCGGACTTCGAAGATTGCGACTGGTTGAGTCTTGCCTTTGACAACGACATCGCCAAGAGGGCGAATGTCGTATCGGCCCTTCAATCGTTGGCGGGTAGACTCGCTGATGATGATGCGAGTGCCATACTCCTTGTTCAGCGACTCCAGCCGCGCTCCCAGGTTCACCTGGTCTCCGATCACCGTGTAGCTCATGATCGTGTCCGAGCCGATGTTGCCGGCGACCATTTCTCCGCTGTTGATGCCGATTCCGATGTCGAGCGGCGGCCGACCTTCGGAAGCCCAGCGTGCGTTCAGCAGCCGCAGCTCCTCCACCATGGCTACAGCCGATGTTACCGCATGGTCGGCGTGCTGTTCATCCTCGATTGGCGCCCCGTAGAGCGCCATGACCATGTCGCCGACGAACTTGTCGAGGGTGCCTTTGTGGGCAAACAGTACATCTACCATACGCGAAAAGTACTCGTTCAGCTGCGAGACGATGTCTTCGGGCTGACCGCGCTCTGAAACGGTCGTGAAGCCCCGAATATCGGAAAAAAGGACCGTCATTTCCCGCCGCTGCCCGCCGAGCCGGGCTCGCGCGGGGTCCTCCAGGAGCTGCCGGTACACATCAGGCGCCACGTAGCGTGAGAACAATCGCTTCACCTTGCGTTTCTCGCGCCCCTCGACGACCCATTGATAGGTCACCCCGCTGAAGGTGGCCACAGCCACGGCCAGAACAGGGGTCGTGAGCTCGAGCCAGAGCCCGCGATCGAACAGGCTGAAACCAAGCCAGACGAGGACACCAGTCACCACAACGGCCACGAGACCGGTGAGCCACACATTGACCAGGACCGCGGCAAGCCCTACGACAACCGCGCCAGCAATTGCCGCCAGGAGCGTCGCGCGCCAGCCGAGGGGTCGAAGAAAGCGGTCAGAGAGCACGTTGTCGGCCACGCTGGCGTGCACCTGCATGCCGGGCATCGCACCGGCAGACCCGAATGGGTTGGGGAACACGTCATTGAGGCCCGCGGCCGTCGACCCGACCAGAACGATCTTCTCGCGGAACACGGCCGGATCGACCATTGGCTTCTCGCCAGCCAACAGTTGTTGCTCCGAATAGAACAGGTCGTAGAACGAGTACGTCTTGTAGGTTTGCGTGTGGCCGTCAGGCAGCAGAGCTGGACCAGGGAACCGAACGAGCGCGCGGCGGGATGAGCGCACCTCGCCGCGTTCGCCTGGTACGCGCGCGCGCAGCAGCGGCATACGCCGAGTCCCAAGTACCAAGTCTTCGTTTTCCAGGCGCACGTCAGTCGGTTGAATGCCCAGCTTGCTGAGCGCAACAGCCACACCCAGCAATGGCACCGCGCGATCACCAAACCGCACAAAGGGCACGCTGCGACGAAGCGGACCATCCTCGTCAAAAACGAAAAGGTTGTGACCAATCCCGCGGGCGGCCGAAGCCAGCTCGTCGTAGGGCGGTTCCCACACTGGCCGGCCTTCGATCGATTCGTCGAGCACGTACGGCGCATCTCGTGACGTTGGCGGTGAGGTCGTCTCCGTCTCGACACCGCCAAATGTGGCATCGCCGGTCATCAGAACGGTGCCCGCACGTTTGACGGAGTCCGCAAAGGCCTGATCCGATTCCGCGCCGGTCCACGTACTGTCACCCACCGGAAAACCGCTTCGTCTATCGCGGTCGCCAAAGATCACGTCGTAGCCGATCACGCGGACCGGTGCCCGCGCCAGGAAGTCGATGAGTGCCCCATGAACGAGACGGGGCCAGGGCCAGCGCCCGACTGTCGGCTCGAGCCGACGGATGCTGTCCTCGCTGATGTCCACCAGCACGATGTCTTGCCGCGCTTCGGCGGGATCGGTCACGAGCCGCATCCGCAGATCGTAGGTTTTCAGTTCGACGGTTCGCGCGAAAGGTAGCGATCCAAACCCAGCGGTCACGCCCGCGCTGAGGAGGCCGAGAAGCGCACCGAGAAAGACTTTGCGGGTCAGAACGATCGAGCGTAACACAGCCGTCAGCCTTCAGCCGTCAGCCGTCAGCTGATTTGTGGCACTGTGCTGAAGGTTGATAGCTGAAGGCTGACGGCTGAAAGCTGACGGCTTCCCCTAAGTTGACCCACCGACGGACCGCTGGCTACAATTGGGGGTTCGTATATCGGTGCGGGCCGGTATCGTCTAGGGGTCAGGACACGTGGTTCTCAGCCACGGGACCGGGGTTCGAATCCCCGTACCGGTACCATGAACTCATGAATACTCGTAAATAAACTTTCGAACTGAGTCGGGGATTGTCCCCGGCTTCCCAC
>DATBJG010000362.1:0-2567 GCA_036556585.1 Vicinamibacterales bacterium | reverse complement strand
AATGCTCAACCGGTACCCCGACCGGTTCCTGTTCGGCACCGACACAGTCGCACCGTCTGGGCCGGACCCGTACTTCGCCGTGTTTGACATGTGGACACCCATCTGGCGCCTGCTGACGCCCGAGGCCAGCCTGAAGGTGCGCCGGGGCAACTACGAGCGGATTTTCGACGAAGGCCGGCGACGAGTTCGTGCCTGGGAGAAAGCCAACGTGCGATGACGATGCCAACCACCAGATGGGTGTCCGGAACAATGCCGAGCGGCAGAGCCGCGAGGTACAGGTCGCGGGGGCGCCGCCTCCGCGCCGAAGGCGCTTCGGCGAGCCTGGCCGAAGCTTGACACTTTGGTAGACGAGCGAAGGCCGGGACCCCACGGGGATGCCTGACGAGCAGATGGTTGTCCGGAACAACGCCGAGCGGCAGAGCCGCGAGGTACAGGTCGCGGGGGTGGGGCCCCGCGACAATTAATAGAGGGAGACAAGACAATGCGACGACTACCGACGAGCCGGCACATCGGTTCGGCCTGGCTTTTGACAACGATGCTCGTGCTCGGCGCAATGTCGAGCCCGCGCGCGCAAGAGGCCCCAGCCGATACCGGGGGGACGACCAGTGCGCAGGCGCAGCCGCCTGCCAAGTCAACCTTCGAAATTTACGGGTTCGCGATGCTCGACATCGGCCACGACTTCACGCAAATCCACCCCAATTGGTTCGACACCTTACGGGTAACCAGGCTGCCGAAGTTTGAGAACGAGTTCGGTGAAGACCACAGCACGTTCGCGGGTGTGCGGCAAAGCCGCCTGGGCTTCAGGTCGTCGACGCCGACCGATCTCGGCGAATTCACCACCATCTTCGAGTTCGAGCTGTTTGGCACCGGCGTGGACGAGGGACAAACCACGTTCCGTCTGCGCCATGCATGGGGACAGCTGGGAGCATGGGGGGCCGGTCAGTACTGGAGCCCGTTTAGCGACCCGGACGTGTACCCGAACTCGCTGGAATACTGGGGGCCCACGGGTATTCCGTGGTTCCGCAACGTGCAGCTCCGCTACACCCCGGTCAGCACCGACACGAGCAACTTGATGCTGGCCCTCGCGCGCCCGGGAGCAAGCGGCGACCAGGGAATTTACAGCGACCGTATCGAGCTTCAGGGGATCAATGCGCGGTTCCCGCTGCCCGATTTTGCGGCCGCGTACAAGTACACGGGGACGTGGGGCTACGTGCGCACAGCCGGGATGCTGCGACGTATCAACTGGGATGACACTCTCGACGACGCGTTCGATCTTTCCGGAGACGCTACCGGCTGGGGGTGGAACGTCAGCACGAACCTCAAGGCCAGCGAGCGCGATGTCCTGCGGATGCAGTTCACCGTGGGCGAAGGCATTCAGAACGAAATGAACGACTCACCGGTGGACATCGGCATCGTGAACAACCTGTCGGACCCGGTGACGCCGATCCTCGGCGAGCCCGTACCGATCATCGCGTACGCCGTGTTCCTGGATCACACCTGGAACGAGAAGTTCAGCAGCGCGATCGGGTACTCACGGCAAGACAACGACAACACCGATGCCCAGGCCCCTGACGCCTTCAAGGTCGGACAGTACGCCCTCGGCAACCTGCTCTACTACCCGGTCCCCAACGTGATGGCCGGCGTGGAAATCCAGTGGGGCCGCCGCGAGAACTTCTCGGATGGATTCCAGAGCGACGGCTTCAAGGTGCAGTTCTCATTCAAATACAACTTTTCGTACAAGCTTGGAGGTTAGCCATGACTCGAAGTCGCCCGAATCTCCGCGGGTGGGCGCTTGGCGTGGCGGCGCTACTGTTGACCCTGGCTCTGCCGTCGCTCGGTGCGCAGGCGCCTGCCGGAGTCCAGCCGGCTATCGACGCCGCCTACGCGAAGTTCAGAACGCTCAAGGAGGGCAAGAACGCCGATTACATTCCCGCATTGGCGAAGGTCGATCCGAACCTGTTCGGCATCGCCGTCGTAACAGCGGACGGAAAAGTCTACACGGCGGGCGATGTCAAGACCGAAGTCTCGATCCAGTCGATCTCGAAAGTCTTCACGATGGCCCAGGTCATCCAGGAACAGGGGCTGGAGTCCATCGAGAAACGCATCGGCGTCGACGCCACTGGCGCGCGGTTCAACTCGATTATTGCGATCGAGGGCGTCAGGAGCGTCGTCGGGACCGGAGCGCCAGAAATGAACGCGCTGGTGAATCCGGGGGCGATCTCGGCGACCAGCATGGTGACAGGCAAGACCTCTGACGAGGTCTGGAAAAAGATCATTGGCTTTCACAACGACGCCGCGGGACGCGAGCTGAGCGTGCTCCAGGATGTGTACAAGTCCGAGTCGGATACGAACCAGCGCAATCAGGCGATCGGGGCGCTGATGCTCGCGTACGGGTACATCAAGACCAACTGGCAGCAGGCGGTCGATTTGTACACGCGTCAGTGTTCGATCGGCGTCAACTCGAGAGACCTGGCGACAATGGCCGCCACGCTCGCGTTCGGCGGCAAGAACCCAGTCACCGGTAAGCAGGTGATGGATGCGGCGAAGGTCCCGGGTGTGCTCGCCGT
>DATBJG010000361.1:0-2805 GCA_036556585.1 Vicinamibacterales bacterium | reverse complement strand
CAGACGATGTTGACGCTGACGGGCTGCCACAATTTTCTCGAGATCCACGCCGACGAACCCACGGCGGTCAACAGCTTCTGAGGGCCTCATGCGCACCATCAAAACGACCACCGGCGTGGAGATTCCGCTCGACGGCGATCTACTGGCGATCATGGAAACTCTCTATCGCGAGATCACGGTCAAGCACGCGTTCGACCGATCGTTCGAGGACATGATGCAGGAGATTCACCATCTCATCGATCAGATGACCGAAGACGAGCGGCGCACCTATTTCGTCGAAAGCCTGTTCCTCAACACCGTCAAGTACGAGAACGACATGGCCGAGGCGTACGTGAAGAAGATCACGAACAAGAAATAGGGGTGGCGATTCGGGGTTCGGGGATTTCGGAACCCGAATCCCACCCGAATCCCGACCCCCGAATCCCGAATCCCGAATCCCGAGCATGTCTCTCAACTACCAAGCCACCCGCTTTACCTGTTCCTGGCCCTGGACCACGGCTGTTCTCCTCTGCGATGGGCGGGTGGTCTGCGGCTGTGCCGATCCGTACGCCAAGCGCGTGCTTGGTGATGTGCGTCGGACCTCGCTCCGCGAAGTCTGGAACGGGGATCCGATAGCCTCGCTCAGGCAGGACATCAATGGCGGAGGATCCGGGTTTTGCGGGGACTGCCCTCTCAAGCTCCCGCTGGCCCCCGACCAAGTCGCGCCCACCCGACCGGCACCGGGCCCGCTGCCGTCGCGGCTGTATGTCGAGTGCACGGCGGCGTGCAACATCTCGTGTTTTCAGGCGTGCTGCGCGCCCGAAACCGGCATTACGCGGACGCGTCAGGCCGGGATGCTCGATTTCGATCTGTTCAGCCGCGTCATTGACGAGGCTGGTCCCTCGCTCGGACGGATCGATTTTTTCAACTACGGAGAAACGTTCCTGCACAAGCGGGCGGTCGAGATGTGCGAGTACATCAAGAGCCGCTTTCCTTCCATCTATCTCTACACCAGCACCAACGGCCTGGCGTTCAACGAGGACGGCGCCAGGCGCCTCGTCCGTTCGGGCATCGACGAAGTGACGTTTTCAATCGATGGCGCCACGCCTGCGAGCTACGCGAGGTACCGGCAACGGGGAGACTTCGACAAGGCAATCAGGTTCCTGCGGTTGATGGCCGAAGAAAAACGCGCCGCCGGGCTCGACGTGCCCGTCTTGAACTGGCGCTACATCCTGTTCACCTGGAACGACAGCGACGAAGAGATGAACCTGGCCCGCCAGGTGGCGGCCGACATCGGAGTCGACAGGTTGTGCTGGGAGATCACCGACCATCCCGAAGACTCTTTTTCGCGCCGGTTCGTGCCGGGCACGCCACTGCACGCCTCCATCCAGCATGAGATCTGGGATGACAACAATCTGGGCAACGCGATCCCGGGTGCCATGCCGCGTGCGCGCATTCAGGTTGCTGGAGGCGGAGCCGACGACTTTCTGGGGCACCTCGTCCGCTGGCTGCCGCGCGCCCCGCTCATGGGCCGCGCCAGCCATCCGTTGCGCATCCGCACGAACGTCCTCAACCTCTCGCAGCGACCGTTCCCGGCGACTGCCAGTTACGGCCGCAGGCTGGTTCGTCTGGGGGCCCAGTTGTGCGCGCAGGATGGCACGGTGTTGAATCGAGACTACGCGCGCGCCTGGTTGCCCGACACGCTGGCCGGGGGGGCCAGCGCAGAAGTACCCATAGAGATCGTCCCCCCTGAACAGCCCGGGCGCTACCTGCTCAAATTCGATCTGGTCAGTGAAGGGATTGACTGGTTCGAAGCCTGCGGGTCAGAGACGACAATGGCGGCGCTGTGGGTCAGGTCACCCTGACCCTCCAGTCTACTGACTGTTGAGCGCGATTCCGCTCTTCACTGGCAGCATCACCGGCCGACCGGCAATGGCCGGATCGACTTGACCTTCCACGAGCCGCCACGCGTCAGCTTCTTCGAGAATCCTGGCCGCAAACGAAGTGTGCAGCGCGTGACCGCCGCGGTGGGCGACGAGATGCCCGATGATGGGATAGCCTACGAGCGCCAGGTCGCCAAGCACATCCAGGATCTTGTGCCGGACGAACTCATCGTCGAACCGGAGCGCGTTGAGAACGCTCGTTTCGCCGAGCACGATCGCGTTGTCGAGCGATCCACCAAGGGCCAGACCGTGACGCCGCAGCATCTCGACTTCTTTGAGGAAACCAAACGTGCGCGCCGAAGCAATTTCTTCGATGAACGAATCTTCGGTGATAGCCAGCGTTCGCGACTGATGACGCAGCAGCGGGTGATCGAAGCTGATGCTGTAGGTCACCTTGAAATGATCGGACGGGTACAAGGCGATGCGCTTGTCCCCACTCGACAAAGCAATCGGCCGCACGACTTTCAGAAAACGGCGCGGCGTCGCAAGCGTTTTGATGCCGGCTTCGTGAATGAGGTACACGAACGGCGAGGCGCTACCGTCCATGATGGGAACTTCCGGATGATTCAGCTCGACAACGACGTTGTCGACGCCCAGGCTCACCAGCGCAGCCAGCAGGTGCTCCACCGTTTCGACCGATCCCTCACCACACGCAAGACCCGTCGCGTACTGGATGCTGGCGAGGTTATCGACAGTGGCTGGAATCTCGAGGCCGCCGAGGTCGCTGCGTCGAAAACGAATGCCGAAATCCGAAGGGGCCGGCTTGAGCGAGAGAGAAACCTTGTTGCCCGAGTGGAGGCCGATGCCCGTGCACGAAACCGGTCGTCGAAGTGTCCGTTGCGTCTCCATTACCCTCTCTGGTTGAAGGCGTACACAAACCGAG
>DATBJG010000360.1:0-8196 GCA_036556585.1 Vicinamibacterales bacterium | reverse complement strand
TGTCCGAAGCCACGATGGAGACGTACTGTTTGCCGTTCGGACCCTGATAGGAAATGGGGTTCGCGTTTCCGCTCCGCTCGAGCTTTGTCACCCAGAGTTCCTTCCCGGTCTTGGACTCGAAGGCGCGGAACCGGTTGTCGTTGGTCGCTCCGATAAAGACCAGGCCACCTGCGGTCACGGTCGGACCGGCGCTACCGCTGGCGCCGGTGTTCTGTTTGCCTTCCGGCAAGACTTCGGTCAACCCGAGCGGCACCTGCCACACGATCTCACCGGTGTTCGCATTCACGGCCGCCAGACGCGCCCATGGTGGTTTCTGACACGGCAGATTGATGGCGCGACCCTGCTGATCTTTGATCGGTGCACTGAACGTGTGGAAGGGGCCCGGACCGTCGACTGCCGCCCGGTCGTAGGGTTGCGGCGAGCCTTTCGAATCGAAGCCGTAGTTTTCGCCTGGCTTCCGCACCTCAACCCAGCCAACGAGCGATGTGTCGTGAGCGTTCATGAACACGTATCCGGATCGTGGATCGGTTGCGGTCCCGCCCCAGTTCACGCCTCCAGTGCCCCCCGGGAACTGAATGGTGGACCTCGGAAGTGTGCCCTCCTTGTGGAACATGAAGGGCGTAAAAGGACCAGCGTTGTAGAAGCCGCCGCTCTTCTCCCACAGCTGCTGACATGCAGCCGCATGTTCAGGCGTCGTGTCGGCAGCCGTGACCATGTCCTCCTTCTTGAAGCTGACCCGAGTGAGGGGTGGAGGTTTGAGCGGAAAGGGTTGTGTTGGTGAATACCATTCTCCGGGCACATCCCCTTTCGGGACGGCGCGCTCCTCGACGCCAAACACGGGCTTCCCGTTTTCGCGATCGAGAATGAACATGTAACCCGTCTTGCCAATATGAGCCAGAGCGGCCACACTCCGGCCATCGCGCACGATCTCGACCAGCCCGCCAACTGACGGCATGTCGGCGTCCCAGATGTCGTGGTGAACGGTCTGAAAATGCCAGCGGTACTTGCCGGTTCGGACGTCAACCGCCACGATGGAATTTGCGAACAGATTATTGCCCGGGCGATCGCCACCCCAATAATTGGCCGCCGGCCCGCTGACGGGCATAAAGGCCAACCCGCGCGACTCGTCCACGGTCATTGAAAAACCCCAAACGTTGGTGCCAGAGCGGCCTTTCCATCCATCGCCCCACGTGTCATTGCCCAGTTCGCCGGCACGCGGGACGGTGTGAAACTCCCAGAGCTTCTCGCCAGTTCTGGCATCGTACGCACGCGTGTCGCCCGGCGGTCCTATGGGAATCTCATTGACGTTGGCGCCAATCATCACGATGTCCCGAAAAATCGTCGGTGCGGAGTTGTACGGGACGACCGTATCCACTTCACCTTGCTTGCCAAAGGCCTCGACAGGCGTACCGGTTTTCGCATCGAGTGCGATGAGGCGCTGACCAGCCATCACAAAGATACGCGCCGCTGTTTTCGCGTCTCCGGACCAGAACGAAACGCCGCGCCTCGAGACCTGTCCACTCTTCACCTCGTGGTACCACACGTCCTTGCCGGTCTCGGGCTCAAGGGCCAGCACTCGATTCCCAGCAGGCAGATACATCACGCCATCTACCACGATTGGCACCGCCTGGGAACCCCCGAACGGACCAACGGTGACCGGCAGCTTGTACGACCAGACGGGAGTCAGCCGACCCACATTGTCGGGGTTGATCTGCGCGAGCGGTGAGAATCGGGTGGCCGCCAGGTCGTGATTGTAGGTCGGCCATTCAGGGCTGTAACCATTCAGTCGTGCTCCTGCGCCTTCCTGTCCGGACGGGCCAGCACGCTGCGCCGCGCCCGAATTCCCGGGCCAGAAGGTGATGCAGCCAAGAACGCAGACCAGTCCCACGACCGCCGCGGCAAAGCCCTTCATGTGCACTCCTTGGTAACGCCGATACTTATCTCAGGCGATACGGGGACTGTCAATCAGAAACGCGGATGGACCGGATCTACACAAATCACGAAACGCGGATGGCCGCGGACCTTCCATAAATCACGAGACGCGGATCTCCGGAAAATCACAGGACGCTGATTCACGCGGTTGTGCACGAATCACGAGACGCGGACGGACGCGGATCTCCGGGAATCCACGGGACGCGGATCGGCGCGGATTCCCGCGGATCATGGGACGCGGATGAGCACGGATCTTCTGGACCACGGGACGCGGATCCTCCGCGAATCACGAAATACGAATCCCGACGCGGATCTGTCAGACACCCTTGCAGGTATAGAGACCCGCAGACACGGCAGGGAGTCGTGCGGCAGTTTCCGAAGAAACCGTCGAAGCGGCTGTTCGGAAGCGTGAAGCCGGAGCGCGTTTTTCCAGCCTGCTGAGCCGGTTTCGAAGCAAGTGCCGCGCGACTCCCAGCCTGCTGTAGATCCTCATCAACGCTGAGCAAGTCGCGAGGTAATGCGGCTAACGCTGTGCTCCTGGAGGGCCCGCAGCTCCTGTCGGGTCTGAAGAATCAACTGCCGTGTCTCTCCGGCTTGTCGCGACAATTCGTTGAGTGTCTGTTCATGCAGCTGGCGCACTTCGGAACGGAGCAAGTCAACCGCAGAAATTCCAGCCTCCACCTCCTTGCGGAGTTGCACAATCTGCCACACGATCCCGGCCGCGTGTTCCAGCTCGTCCCCGACGTTCAAGCGCTGATCGTCGGGTTTTTCAACGCATCCGATGGATATTTCCGGTACCACCACAACCCTCCACCTCGACCGCCAGTTCAGAGCGACGGCATGATCGCGGTGGTGTGCGAATCACGTACCGTGAAGATCGTGGCAGTCGTCGATGAGGTCTGGGCCAGCAGGGCTGAAAACTGAAGACGATGAGCTGACAATTACAGTAGAATCCGGCCGCTACAGCGGGACTTGGCGCTCGGATTTCGGCTCTCGATTTCTCAAGAGCCCCGCGATCCGAAAGCCGAGCGCCCAGATCCAAACCCGAGAGTCGAAAGCCGAGAGCCGATTATGCCGCCACCCGAACCCGAACGTGTCTCTGATGCCGCCTGGAAAGCGCTCGAAGGCGCCTACGATCTGCAGATTCACGTAGGCCCCGACGTCATTCCGCGCCGTATTGATGACATCGACTGTGCAAAGGAGTTTCTTGCGCGCGGTCTGCGCGGTTTCGTGCTGAAATCGCACTACATCCAGACTGGTGAACGCGCGCAGGTCGTCACCAAGGCTGTGCCCGGCATCAAGGCGTATGGGGCGGTCACGCTCAATCACAGCGTCGGAGGTCTCAACCCGGTTGCTGTCGAACTTGCGGGCCGTTCAGGTTGCAAGATTGTCTGGATGCCAACCGTCGATGCGGCCAACGAAACCGCAGGCCGACTCGACGGAGGAAATGAGAAACTGCCGTTCTGGGCAAAGATTCAGCGCGAGCTGGCAGCCGAAGGCATTGCACCACCTCCGCTCACGGTGATCGACGGATCAGGCCACTTGATCGACGCAGCTCGCCGCTGTCTCGAGCGCATTGCTAAACACAACATGATCCTGGCAACGGGGCACCTCGGCCGACGAGAGATTGCCGCTCTCGTGCGCGAGGCGCCTGGTTTGGGGGTCAAGAAGGTCGTTGTTACCCACGCCGAGTTTCCCTCGCAAAGTCTCACCGGCGACGAGCAGAAAGAGCTCGCCGACATGGGGGCTGTCATCGAGCATTGCTTCACCACGACCTACACTGGTAAGGCTCCGTGGGAGAGCGCGTTCGCGAATATCCGGAAGACCGGCATCGCTCGCACGTTGATCTCCACCGACCTGGGCCAGACGATCAATCCGCCGGTTGCAGAAGGGTTCGCGATGTTCGCGCAACGTCTCCTCGACGCGGGATTTTCGGCCGATGAACTCAAGACCATGGCGGTCACCATTCCAAGCCGTCTGGTCGAGGATTGAGGATGGGCACGTGACACCAAGAATCGTTCGTCGGATAGCGCGGGCCGATGCCGACGTCGTGCGGACTCTGGGCGAGCTCGGTGTGGCCACCGTGCACGAAGCTCAAGGCCGAACGGGGTTGATGCGGCCGTACCTCCGGCCGATCTATCCGTCGGCCAAAGCCGCCGGCAGTGCCATTACCATTTCCAGCCAGCCGGGGGACAACCTCATGCTCCACGCGGCCATGGAGCTGTGCACGCCGGGTGACGTGCTGGTCGTGACGACGACGTCCGAATCGACAGACGGCATGTTCGGCGAACTGCTGGCCGTCTCCGCCCAGGCGCATGGTGTCGTCGGGCTCGTCATCGACGCGGGCGTGCGAGACGTGGCCGACCTCACCGCCATGGTGTTTCCGGTCTGGTCGAAGGCAATTTCTGCGCAAGGCACCGTCAAATCCACGGGTGGCTCGGTCAACGTCCCGGTCGTCTGCGGCGGTGCCACCGTCAACCCCGGAGATGTGATTGTGGCTGACGTGGACGGTGTGGTCGTGGTGCCTCGAGAACGCGCGGCGGACGTGGCCCGTCTCGGACGAGAACGGGTGGCGAAGGAAGAACAGACGCGAGCACGTCTGCGCAAGGGAGAACTGGGACTCGATTTCTACGGACTGCGGGCAAAGCTTCAGGAGCTAGGTGTTCGGTATGTCGATGAAGCGTAGACGTCCGTTCGGCACTCACGAGGATTGCCAATGAACACCACGGCTACTGCGGCCTCGACAACGGCGACCGGATCCACGATGCGGGTGGATGTACTAGGCCTCGTGGGCGCCGTCGCCGCGACCTTGATCGTGCTGGCGCTTCCAACTCCGGCAGGTCTGCCCGAACAAGGACACCGTCTGGCTGCGCTCTTCGCAGGCGCGCTCGTACTGTGGTCGACCGAAGCACTGCCCATTGCGGTCACCTCCGTACTCGTGCTGGCTCTTCAACCGATTTTTGGTCTGGCCAGTCTGGTCCCTCCGCCAGGCCGGCCGACCATGTCGGCCATGCTCGGCGCTGCGATTGCCAATTCGATGAGCAGCCCGTTCTTCTTCGTGCTGGTGATGTTTGCCATCGCCTTTGCGTGGATCAAGACAGGGCTGGCACGACGCTTCGCACTCTGGATGATCTCGAAGGCTGGTACCAGCGCGCGGCGGGCGCTGTACGTCTTCATGTTTGGAACGGGCTTGATCTCGACGATTGTCTCCGACGTGCCGTGCGCGGCCATCTTCATGGCCATCGCGCTCGGGATCTTCGAGAAGCTCAAGCTGGAGCCGGGACGGTCGCAGTTCGGTCGCGTCGTCATGCTCGGCATCCCCATCGCAGCCTTGATTGGCGGCGTCGGCACACCCGCAGGCAGTTCCATCAACATTCTCGGCCTGACGATGATCGAGCAGAACGGGGGCGCGCGCGTCCCGTTCCTGCACTGGATGGCCATTGGTATCCCCATGGTGATCATCCTGCTCCCGCTGGCCGCCTGGGTGTTGCTCAAGTTCTATCCGCCCGAGATTGAGTCCATCGGGAACATCGACGAAATCGAGCAAGAACGTCGGCTCATGGGCCCGGTTGCGACCAACGAATGGAAGACGCTGGCGATCATGGGAACGATGGTCGGGTTCTGGATCTCGAGCACGTGGTATCCCGTGTTCGACACCACACTCGTCGCGATCTGCGGAGCCGTCGTCATGTTCCTGCCCGGCATCCGGTTGTTTTCGTGGAAGGAAGTCCAGCAGTCGACCGGCTGGGATACGCTGCTGATGATTGGCGGCGTCACGTCGCTCGGCATCGCATCGCGGGCTACCGGGCTGGCAAAGTGGCTCGCCGATGCCACCCTCGGCGGAATTCAGGACTGGAACGTGGTCTGGATTCTCCTGGCCATCAGTGCTTTCACTATGGTGATACATCTGATGCTGCCAATCGCGCCCGTGATCAATGCGGTGATGATTCCCCCCATCATGGCGCTTGGCGCAGCTGCCGGTGTCAACCCTGTTATGTACGCGCTTCCCGTAATTTTCACCGCGTCGTGCGCGTTCCTGTTGCCTCTGGACGCCGTGCCCCTCGTTACGTACAGCAGAGGGTATTACCGGATGCTCGACATGTTTCTGCCGGGGCTCATCATCAGTCTCGTGTGGGTCATTCTGATCACCGCGTTGATGATTTTCATTGGGCCGTCGATGGGGCTGGTCCAGCGCTGAACCACCTGTTGGAAATGCTGGACTGATGGGCCTGTTCGGTGAGCCATCCCGAGGGTCGAACCGCGGAACCCTCATGAGTGCCGCAGTTTCC
Source organism: Vicinamibacterales bacterium (assembly GCA_036556585.1). Taxonomy (GTDB): domain Bacteria; phylum Acidobacteriota; class Vicinamibacteria; order Vicinamibacterales; family JAMQPK01; genus DATBJG01. The sequence goes on along the minus strand of DATBJG010000360.1, from coordinate 1,975 downwards.
GGCATTTCCCTTGACAACTTCGTGCAGAAACCCAAGAATACTGGGGAATCGCAGAACTCTTCACACATCGAGCGAGGGTGTTTCCATGAGAACGAAACTAGCTGTCGTCATCGCCGCCCTTGGTTTGCTTGTGGCCGCAATCCCGGTCATCGCGCATCACTCGTTTGCGGCGGAATTCGATGCCAACAAACCCATCAAGGTGACCGGCACCGTGACCAAAGTCGAGTGGAAGAATCCGCACGTGTACTTCTACATCGACGTCAAAGAGGATGACGGCAAGGTCGTCAACTGGGGTATGGAAATGGGAAGCCCGAACGGCCTCATGAGGCAGGGCTGGACCCGCAATTCCATGAAGGTTGGCGACGTCGTCTCGGTCGAGGGCAGCCGTGCGCGCGACGGAAGCGCCATTGGCAATGCCAGGGCTGTGACCCTCGCGAGCACCGGCCAGCGGTTGTTCGCGGCCTCGAGCCAGACCACCACGCCCTAGTCACGCGGTCGGGTTCCCAACGCGCCGCGCGTAGAAAAAGGGGTCGGGAGTCTTTTTCCGCTCGTTTCATCTCGAGGCGGAGGAAAAAGACTCCCGACCCCTTTTTCTGCAGCCCGCTGCAGGGGAGCATTCAACATGACACAACGTCGCTCTGGTGCACTGCTCGCATTGGCAGGATCGATTGTCGCTGTGGGGGCACTTGCCGTGTCGTCGAGTGCACAGGCACCGGGCGGACGCGGAGCACAAGCCGGGCCGCCTGAACCGACACCGCGGCTCGCCGATGGCACCCCTAATCTGGGACGTATCCCAGGTGAGAAGGGCGTCTGGAATCTGCCCTACATCACAAACTTTGGGGAGCGCGTCCTGGGCCCAGATGGCGTGATGCCGGTACCGGCGCGCGGCGGCGGTCGCGGAGCTGCCGGAGGTCGTGGTGGTGGTCCGCTCGGTGGCGGTGAAGGTACGGCGGGAGGCGGGCGCGGCGGAGCCAAATCGGAGCCCCGTGTGCCCTTCATGCCGTGGTCAGCGGCGGTCTACGACTACAACTCGCAGAACCAGTCCAAATACGATCCAGAAGGCTACTGTCTGCCGCCGGGAGGCCCGCGCCTGATGGCCACGCCGTACCCGATGGAGATCATTCAGCTCCCAGAGCAGAAACGCATCGTCATGATCTTCGAAGGCGGCACGCATATCTGGCGCGAGATCTACATGGATGGAAGACCCCATCCGCAGGGCGATGCCCTGAATCCCACGTACCTCGGGCACTCGGTAGGACGATGGGAGGGTGACACCCTCGTGGTCGATGTCGTCGGCTTCAACGAAGAAACATGGCTCGACTACTACGGCCATCCACATACCGACATGCTGCACGTTGTCGAGAAATTCTCGCGGCCGAACAAGAACACCCTGCACTATGAAGCCACCATCAACGATCCTGGTGCGTACACCAAACCCTGGACCGTTGCATGGGACATACCCTGGCGAGCGAACGGCGAGCTGGCGGAGTACATCTGCCAGGAGAACAATCGGTATCTCGAGCGATTGACCGACGACTTTGACCAGCCCATCTTCAAGAAACCATAAATCGTTCGGATCGTTCGGGTCGTTCGGGTCGTTCGGATCGTTCAAGCCCTTCCCGACAAACTAGCCAATCGGGCTAGCCCATTCCGTTACCGCCTTCGCAGAATTGACGGTACGACCCCGAGTTGGCACAGTCATGGTGCGTGAGAAGGCATGAGACTGCTGCTCGTCGAGGATGACGCAAAAATCAGCCGCTTTCTATTGAAAGGTCTACGTGAAGATCAACACGTCGTAGACCTTGCCGAGGACGGTCCGTCAGGACTCGACCAAGCCGGCGCAATGGACTACGACGCTGTCGTGTTGGATCTCATGCTGCCGGGGTTGGACGGCTTCGAACTGTGCCGGCAACTGCGACACCAGCGTATCGATACGCCAGTTTTGGTCATCAGCGCGCGTGACGCGGTCCGCGAC
>DATBJG010000359.1:0-5635 GCA_036556585.1 Vicinamibacterales bacterium | reverse complement strand
TGAATCATTCAACTTGTGATCCAAACTTTTGGTTGTTGATGGACTTTGAAATATTGATGATAGCCGTTAAATACTGATGAGCCTGTTATCGAAGAGCTTGGCCGGTCTGGGCTAACACTGTCTGGATGAGGTCGCCCAATTGATCCGCCGTAAACTGATTCCCCTCGAGATTGGCCAGCAGTTTCCCCTGCCGGTCGATGATTGCGGTATGAAGTGAATGACTCATCAGACCTTCATCCGCAAAAGAGTCCACCCCGAACAGGTGACACACGCGTTGCACGTCCGGGACCGGTCCGGTCAGGAAGTGCCAATGTGCCGGATTCGCATTCCATTGGCTGGCGTACTTCGTCAAAACCTCCGGTGTATCGTGAACAGGGTCGAACGTGATCGTCAAAAGGATCAGGTCGCGACCGAGCTGCGTTCGAAAACGCTTCTGGAGAACGCCGAAGTTATTGGCCACGCGCAGGCAGAAATTCGGTAAGGCACAACTGGTGTAAATAAAGTTCACGACGACAACCTTGCCGCGCAGGTCTGAGAGCGCCACCGGCCGTCGCTTCTGATTGATCAACTTGAAATCAGGTGCAATTTCACCGATGGCCAGAACTTTCCTCGGAGCCGCGCCGGCGAGGTTGGTGAGGAGTTTCAAACGATTGGCCGCCAGTGGATCCTGTTCGACACTTTCGTACGGCACAATGCGAATGCGCTCGGCATATGAGGACTTCTGATCGACAACGAGCACGAATTCCACTGCGGCTCCGGGCACAAGGCCGTCCAGAGCGCTGGTCTGACGAACATCGAACGGCATCGCCATGGCGGGCATGAAGCCGGGGATTGCCTGAATGGACGCCGTGAACGTGTTGTGGGAACGATCGACCGTCAGCACCATGCCGGTCACTGGATATTCCTGTGCCGTCACGGAGGACTGAACGACCAGCCACAGCAGTGCCGAGAATCCGAGGACGCGTTTCATTCTTATCTCAGTGTGCGGCCTTCCTCGTTCCCCCTAACCTGACCTGTTGCCGTTCCAGTGTAGTGTAGCTCCGCGCCATCTCGGTGATCTCGATAGTTTGATTCTTCCCCAACCCTACAACCCGTTGGCGAGTGTTGCTGCCGGGCCACCAGATCTCCAGCTCCACGATGCGAGCCGACCTGCCCAGGCCGATATGCTGCTCGAGAGGAGACGCGCCAAACGATCCGCCGCTTCCGACCACACGATGGATCGCCCGCGTCCCTGCCTCATTTTCGACCGTCAATTTGATTCGAGCGCCAATCGCCGCACGGTTGGTCTTGACCCCCACCAGCCTGAGCCGAATCCAATCGTTTCCGTGGCCGGGATTCTGGAACAGCCGCAGCGGATGACTGTCGCCGGGAGTCGCGCCGCCGATTTCAGCGACGATCTCCTGGTCGCCATCATTGTCCAGATCCACAAATGCGACACCATGGCCCTTGTGCAGCTCGCCCGTGCGGGATGATGCGGTGACATCGACGAATGCCTTCCCTTCCTTATTGCGAAGGAGCACATTCGGAAGGAGCGAGGCGTAAGACGGATTTCCGGTACCCAGATAGATGTCGAGAAAGCCGTCGTTGTCGATGTCGCCGAAATTCGAACCCATGGGCATATAGACCTTATCGATGCCCACCTCCGCAGCGACGTCGAGGAAGGTCCCATCCCCGGCGTTCCGATAGAGCTTCAATCTGGTTGCGTTGGGAGCAAGACCAACGTACGGTCGAACCGATTCGTCGACTGACGTGACGTAGCTCGTGGCCAACAGATCCGACCAGCCATCGTTGTTGTAGTCGAAAAACCAGGTGGCAAACCCAAACCCGGGCCCCAGAACTCCTGCCGCCCGTGCGACGTCGGTAAAGGTGTTGTTGTGATTGTTTCGGTACAGGAAGTTGCTGCCCTTGAAATTTGACGCATAGAAGTCGACGAATCCGTCGTTGTCGTAGTCAGCGGCGGTCACACCCTTGGTGAAGGCCACGCGATCAACACCGGCCGGCCCGGAAATGTCTTCGAAACCATTCCCCCCCTTGTTGAGGAACAACTGCGAGGGGTTTTCCTCGTTGCCGACAAAGAGATCGAGCCACCCGTCATTATTGATATCTGCCCAGGCAGCGGCTTGCGTGCTCGTCGCGGGTTTGGCCAGGCCGGTTGCAGCGGTGACATCGGTGAACGTCCCGTCGCAATTGTTCCGCAGCAACGACTTGCGCTGGGGTATTTCCCACCCCCCGCGCAGCAGCAGGATGTCTTTGCAGCCGTCGTTGTTGTAGTCGGCCTGATTCATATTCAACCCGCCCAGCTGGTCGTCGAGTCCCGCTGCAGACGTGCGTTCGGTGAATGTGCCGTCCCCGTTGTTTCGAAAGTACTGCATCGGTCCACAACTGTCGAAGTTGGACGTGATGACATCGAAGCGGCCGGTGCCGGCAAAGTCGTCAACGATGACACCGCCGGCAGTCGCGACGACGTTCAGTCCGGCTTGCGGAGCGACATCGCGGAACTGCCCAACGTCCTCGGCCGACCCGAAAGCTGACGGTGGAATCAGATACGCCGGCGGCACCTTGTCTGGATACCGGCCGACGGTCATGTACGCGAGATTCAGCAACCACCGGACTTCGTGGTCGTCGGGCTTCTCCTTGAGGTAGTTCAAGAAGTGCTCGATGGCTCTTTGGGAGTCGCCAGTCCTCTCGTACGACCGACTCGACCCTCGATCGAAAGACGGAAAAAGGCACACGTCCCCGGGTGCGCGATGGATGCCGTTGTCCATGCCCGACTTGTGCAGGTGTGCGACACCCAGTGCTTCGAGCATCCGCAGCGTGGCAGCGGGCACCCCAACGCGGGCCGCCTGGTAGGCGCGTTGATACTGCTCGAGCGCGCGATCCATCCTTCCGTAATAGGCGTGCAGCTGACCCAGCGCAAAGTGAACCTGCATCAAGTCAAAAGGAGATCGACCCGTGGCCTGTTTCTCTGGCGACAGAAACTCTTCGAGCGATTTCTGCGAGGACGCCATCGATTGACGACGCATCTGACAGATCGTCCGAGGATTCTGGTCCCAGTCATCCGGTTTGGGAAACGCTTGCAGCACGGCCTCGGCTTCGACGAGGCCACTGAGGTCGATCACGTAACGCACGCTCGTTTTCGTCGCAAGGGTGGGAATGTCGGCTGAGCGTGCCGCGTTCATGTTTCGGGTGGCCGGGTCGGAATCGTCGACCACCTTGAGGATGGCAAATCCCGTCGGAATCTTGACTACTGAACTCAGCTGTCCGGGAGCAACGCCAGCGAGGGCATCTTTCAACGCTGGCGGTAACGTCGACAACGTGACTTTCCCGAGGAGACCACCCGCACCCGCGGTCGGATCGATCGATTCGGCGCGAGCAACCGCGATGAAGTTTTCCCCGTCATTCAACCGAGTGACAATCGCCTGAGCCTTCTCTCCCGAGTCGACGACAATAACCCGGAGGGTGACCTCATCCGATGACGCGATCTGTGTCTTCACCACAGAGGACACAGAGGACAGAGAGAAAACCAACAACAAAATCAGTCTTGTGGTTGTATGACCTCCGAGGTTACGCCTCTTGCCTGACATGCTCTTTAGTTCTCAGTTGTCAGTTGTCAGATCTCAGTTCTCTGTTCAAAACTCAAGCGGCTCGTTCGTCTGCCACGGCGTGCGGCAAGGCCGACCTGCTTGATATCGTCCGAGGTTGCTGGAGAGTCGTTCCATCATATCTCGCCGACCCATCCGCGCCGCGGCCTCGATGGCCTGACGCTGCCATTTCATTGCGGACTCGTACTCCCCGATTTCGGCAGACGCCATGGCCATCGTTTCGGTCAGCTCGATGGTTTGCGGCTGCCGGCTCAGAAGCGCTTGTCCAATCCCCAGCGCGCGCCGGCCATCTCGTACACGATCGTCGGGGGCAGCGGCGAGCAGCCGAGCTGCCGCTCGAGCAAATGAAAGCTCGTTCGGATACAGATTCATCGCCTCCGTTAATCGATCGCCGGCCTCCTGGTATCGGCTGAGACGGACAAGCGCTGCGGCGGAGCCGAAGCGTGCCTTGACCGCGCCGGGATCGAGCTTCAAGGTCCGCTCGTACTCCCGCAGCGATTGTTCATGGTGGCCGCTTCGCCTCAACGCGTCGGCCAACCCAACTCGCGCGTCGATATACGTGGGCTCGGACTTGATTGCAGCTGAAAAGGATTCGATGGCAAGCGGATGATTGCCAGCGTCCTCGTGCAAGACACCCATGGCGTAGTGCGCCGCGGCAAAGTTCGGCGAGAGCCGCACGGCTTCCTGGAACTCGTTGAAGGCGCCGCTCCGGTCCCCCATGTAGAACAACGCGGTGCCCAGTTTGTGGCGTGGCGAGGCCCGCGTCGGTGCCAGGACAACCGCTTTCCTCAGGTAGTCGGCCGCGGCGGGCCACTCGCCTCTCCTGCCCGCAGTATCGGCATTCTTCTCGTACGTCAGCGCACTGTGCAGCACATCGTCGAGTGCTTTCGTCAGTGGGTCTGGTTGAAGTTGCACTGTGCCCCGCTGCTGGAGATGCACGTCTGCCTGACGAGGGTCACCGAGACCCCGGTACGCCATTGCCAGAGCGTAGTGGATGACCGAGGCTTTGCTGTCGAGCTTCAGCGCCTCCTCCAGATGTTGCACCGCGCGCGTGTAGTCCTTCTTTGCCAGAGCCGCACGTCCGAGACCAACGTGCGCGGCCGCTGAACCAGGCTGAAGCGTGAGCGCCTTGTTCAAGAGCGGCTCAGCCGCATCCGGCCGTCCCTCGTCGAGCGCAGCATCTGCGAGCCGGATCATCGTGGGCACGTTGTTGGGCGAAGCAGTCAAAGCCCGCTCGAAGGCGGCTACGGCGTTCGGAATGTCTCCTTTCTGTTTGTACAGGTCGCCGAGATAGAACGACCAGCGCATGTCGGCAGGCGCGAGGGACCGCGCATTGAGGAGCGCGGCCTCCGCCGGATCGCGGAATCCGGCCGCCATCAGCAGCGTGCCCATCTCACCGAATTCCGTTCCAAGATCGCCGGCAGGTATTGCCGGATTCTGTTGTTTCGCGGTGAGAGCTTGAAAGCGTTCGCCGAGCTGTGCCTGAACCGATTCCTCGAGGCGAGTGAGATTGGGCAGCGACACTGGCTTCAGCGCCGGAGGCTCGTTAGCTTTGCAGCCGCCAAGCAGCGTTACCAGAGCAAAGATGAAAACTCGAAATGGTGGCATTCCGTCAGCATTATTCAGGGCTCGCGGGGCCCCACCCCCGCTCGCCGTTGCTCCTCGGCTGCGTTCGTCGCAACAGCCGAAGGCTCTCCGCTTCCTTTCTGAAGCGTGGTCCATCGATCAATGGGCACTTGTGCCCACTGTTCACTGCGGCCATCCGGCCATTGGACTCGGACCTGCGGCGTATGGGTGATGTTGCCAAGTCCCATGAGGACTCTTGGATCGTTGGCAGACGCGTAACTCCCATCCGCTCTGGCCCGGCGCCACCGCGTCGACCCGTCTTTCAAGACGATCGCCACACGTGCTCCGAGCATGTCGCGCCCCTGGGCGTTGGGACGGGTCGGCGGGTCTAAACACCCGCCGCTACTGATGATGGGCCCACGTCCCTCGGTCACGGGCCCACGTCGCCCGGGTAGAGGCGGGTCTTT
>DATBJG010000358.1:0-2383 GCA_036556585.1 Vicinamibacterales bacterium | reverse complement strand
TTTCCACGCGGACCTCGACCCCCTCGACCTCCTGGAGATATCGCACCAGGCCGTCGTAAATGTTCCCGATCGACAGCCCGGCTCGCCGCCAGACGATCTCGGCGCCCTCTTCCAGATCGGCAAAGTGGTTTCCGTGGTGCTGAATCAGGTCGTTGACTTCTTCGGTCGGAAGACGCGATCGGTCAATTCCCAGGGAATCTTCGCCTTCGGAGAGCTTCATCGCGAGCGCATCAGCCGATTCCTGGGCACCGCGGTACGCCTGGTACAAGGAAAGGACGGCGCGCGCGACTGTCGGGGACTGGACGACAAGATCCCGGACCTCGGCTGTCGTAATGTCCTGGCTCTCGAATACGGCATCGCCGAACACCTCGAGGAGATCGGCGGCAAGACGGGCTTCGGCTTCCGGGGAGAATGCCTGCAGGTCGAGCTGGAAGATCTGCGCGAGCTTAATCAGCAGCGATGCCGTCAGCGGACGACGATTGTGTTCAATGAGATTGAGGTACCCGGGCGAGATGCCAAGCCGTTCGGCCAGTTGCACCTGGCTCATCTTCTCGCGCCGTCGAAGCGACCGCACGCGCGCCGCAATCGAGGAAGCATCTGATTTCATCGGGGATTGGCCTGGCTGATGGAGGATAGTCCGGGCCCGGAACCTTTGCAACGTTTACAGCTTTACACGAGAAACACAGTCTTCGTTATCAATCTTAACTTACTGATAACAAGGTTCTTATTGACGACAACACGAAATGATGAGAAATTTGCTGTTACACGCAACACAAAAGGTCCGACGATGCTTCGGGGCTTCGCACCCCCGACCGAGGAGATTTCTATGTCCACTGCGACTCAGGTCAGCCATTTGTTGCCTCACGGCGGCCAGCATCCCAGCCTCGACACACGCTGGCACGGCATCGTCCGGCCTTATAGGGTGGAGCAAGTGGAGCGCCTGCGTGGTTCAGTGCCAATTGCCTATACCCTGGCCGACCTTGGCGCCCGACGCCTCTGGAGCCTTCTTCACACCGAAGACTACGTCCATGCGCTCGGCGCCCTCACCGGGGCACAAGCCGTCCAGATGGTTCGCGCGGGGCTCCAGGCCATCTACCTGTCCGGCTGGCAGGTTGCCGCGGACGGCAATACGACGGGGCACACGTATCCTGATCAGAGTTTGTACCCGGTTGACAGCGTTCCGGCGATGGTGCGCCGAATCAACCGGGCCCTTCAGCGTGCGGATCAAATCGAGCACGCCGAGGGTCGGAACGGTCACTATTGGTTCGCGCCGATTGTGGCAGATGCGGAGGCCGGATTCGGCGGACCCCTCAACGCGTTCGAGTTGATGAAGGCGCTCATCGAGGCAGGCGCCGCTGCGGTGCACTTCGAGGATCAGACGGCTTCAGAGAAAAAGTGCGGACACCTGGGCGGTAAGGTGCTGGTACCCACGAGCCAGTTCATCCGGACGTTGACCGCCGCTCGACTCGCTGCCGATGTGCTGGACGTGCCCACCGTGCTGATTGCTCGGACGGACGCGGACAGCGCCAGGCTTCTGCTCTCCGACGCCGATCCATTCGATCGAGAGTTCATCGTGAAGGGAGAGCGTACTGCCGAAGGGTTCTTTCATTTGCGGGGCGGGCTCGACTACGCGATCGCCCGTGGTCTTGCCTACGCACCGTACGCCGACATGATCTGGTGCGAAACCTCGACGCCAGATCTTTCGGATGCTCGTCGCTTCGCCGAAGCCCTGCACGCTGAGTATCCAGGGAAGCTGCTCGCGTACAACTGCTCGCCGTCCTTCAACTGGAAGCGCAACCTCGACGCCGCGACGATCGCCCGATTCCAGAGAGAGCTCGGGGCCATGGGCTACAAGTTCCAGTTTGTAACGCTCGCAGGTTTCCACGCGTTGAATTACGGGATGTACGAGCTTGCCCGCAACTACCGCGATCGCGGGATGGCCGCCTACACCGAGCTCCAGGAATCGGAGTTTGCTGCCGAGCCACACGGGTACACTGCCACGCGCCATCAGCGGGAGGTGGGTACGGGCTATTTCGACAAAGTGACCGAAACGATTTCCGCCGGGCAGGCGTCGACGCTCGCCCTGGGCGAGTCGACCGAAGCGCACCAGTTTTAAGCGCGAGAGGTTCAACTGCTGTTCTGGGTCAATCGAGTCGAGTGCTGTCACAGACAACGGCGCAGCAGATGGTGACCCCGGTCGGCGTGGGGCCATTTGCCGTGGGATTCGAAATGAGCAGGCAGGGTGAGGGCTGGTATTTCCAGCACGGTGGGAGTAACGACTCATTCAGCAGGAGTACAAGTGGGATGCCCTCAATGCGCTGATTCCCCGGCGATATGGCCCAGAGTGACGTCCGGCTAAAGCCGGACGCTACGGGCTTTCCGC
>DATBJG010000357.1:0-2309 GCA_036556585.1 Vicinamibacterales bacterium | reverse complement strand
CGCGACGTACGTCTTCAGGCCGGAGCTCATGCCGCCCGGGACCGCGCGACCGGCCGGCGCTATCCTGCTCTCCGGACCGTACACGTTCGACTTCGCCTCTCCGAGCAAAGGCGAGCTCGCCTACTTCGGCGAAGACAAGTCGCGCTGGCCGCAGATGGTCGTGCCCGGCAACGTCACCCGCACCGACATTCCGGTGCTGTTCACGACCGCGGAGTACGACGACCCTCGATACGTGACGTCGCATGCCGCACTCTTCTCCGAGCTCGTGGAGAAGCACCGAGTCCGCCCACGGTTCAGGCAAAGCCTGGGGCACAACCACGTGTCTCAGCTCCTGTCGGTCGGCACGGCAGACACCAGCGTCTCGCGCGAGATCCTGGATTTCATCGACCGGGTGACGGCGCGTTGACGATGGTCTGCGGGGAACCGCAGTCATCGGAGTTCAATCCATGTGCCCAGGTCCAAGCTTGATCTCGGGCCAAACGAACGGCGACGGTGTTCTCGCGGCTTCGCGCTGGAACCGAGCCAGCCGTTCCGTGTTGCGAGCCACTGACGCCGGTAGGACCTTGATGGCAACCGCTCGCTTCAGGTTGGTGTCGGTGGCCTTGTACACCTCGCCGATGCCACCCACACCGATCTTGGCGCTGACTTCGTAGGGGCCGAGGCGTGTGCCGGATGCGAGGGTCAAATTGCCGCAGACTATACGGGCGGAATGCGAACGGGGCTGATGACTCCTGGAAAAATGGCCTGGCGGCGACCAACGGCTAGAGGCGTGATGACGCAGAGCCTGATCGCCTCGTGCAGATGTACACGAGCGGGCCGGGCTTCAATCCTAGCGAGGCGGGCACGGATTCAACATCGACCTTCATATGCAATACTCCGTCGACGGCGCGTGACGTTCGGCCAATCCGATCACAAACAGGGGGCTCGTTATGATCGGCAGGAGGACCAGCGCATCATGTTCGATTTTGGCGCCGACGGACGGGGCTCGGTGCTCGGCGGGCCGGACGCTGTCGGAACGCTCAACGGTGATTTGTTGGAGGTCCGATACAGCTTCGACATGCGGGTGGGCGCCGATTACGAGAACGTTGTTTACACACGCACTGAGTGAGCTGAGAGGTGACAGGGACGGCCGGCACCGGTACCATCCTTCGCCCATGATTCACGCGAAGGACGTCCACCGTATTTCCCTCGAGTGATCACTTGCCGGGCTCGAAGCGATCGAGGCACTCGTACGGGTTGACCCGGTTCTCAGGCTTCCACACGAAATACCGCTTGAGGTCGAAGGGCTTCGTGAAGTTGACGGGATCCGTCGTCGTCAGGATGTAGTCGAGACGGGTGTAATCCGCATTCGGGATGAAGCGCTCGACCGTCTTGATTTGATTGCTCTGTGGCGTGCCCTCGTGATCGAAGTAGCCAGCCGCAATGTGATCGGTCTCGACCACCAACGTCGTGCCTTCCCAACGTCCACGGGAAAAGCCGAACAACGTGTGCGCCGGAGGCGCCACCGCCTTCGGATTCATGTGAATCGTGCGCACCGAATCGTATTCTTCGAGCCGCATGATGATCGTGTCGCCCTCCTTGCGGAAATCCATCGGCAGCGGAGAAATCATGATGAGCGGGGTGCCCTTCGTGCCGCACTTGAGGAGGATGTTGTTGCGCGGATTCCATTTCGCAAGCCCGGCCTTCCCGGCGGCGGTCAAGGGATACCCGCCTTTGAACATCGGAAACGCGGCCGGGTCGCTCATGATCGTCGACCAGACGCGGAACAAACCGTCGGCCTTGGCTTTCGCGGCAGCGACATCGCCGGCGATCTTGGCACCGGTGGCCAGACGCCCAGCTTTCCCGGCTGGGAAGTAGGCGGTGGCTGAGCCGAAATTGAACTCGGTATCGTTCGGCAGCAGCAGGCTGCGCGCAAGAATCTCGGGTCGGGCGCGAATCGAAGGCGAGCCCGCGATCGTCACACGATCGCCGACGCGAACTGGGCTCCCGTCTACGCCGCGATTCCGCAGGATGCTGATCGACGCTGTTTCAGCATCCCAGACCGTCTCCACGCCCTTCTCGTCCCTCACGGACAGAAGGATCTGTCCATGCGGGTTGCGCCACGATACGGACTTGACGACTCCGGTGATTTCGATGGTCTTTCTCGAATCGAAGATACCCGCCTGACTGTGATGCGCGTGGGCAAGATCCCCGAAGACGACGAGAGCCAGGACCACGCTTACGACCCGGAAGAACCGTCGCATGTTGTTATCTCCTGTCGGGCACGTCAACGATGTATCGACGTCCGACCCTCGAGCTCATGACGGTGA
>DATBJG010000356.1:0-5690 GCA_036556585.1 Vicinamibacterales bacterium | reverse complement strand
GCGGCGGGAGAGCACCATCCAGCGGTAGATCTGCAGAAGATCATCCCGCGTGAGGTCGACACGGGCCGACCGTGTCCCCGATGTGGAAAAGGTCTTCCGGTCGTTCACACCGTTGGTGACTGCCGAAGCCTTCATGGTCGTCCTTCAATCAGTGCCCGGGCGTCCAATGTTCGCCCGAGTGCACAATTTTCTCTGAGCCGTAACAGCAAATTATAGCATTCAACCGAATGCTATAATCACGCCACCCTGCGATGCCAACCGCAAGTGTTCGCCTTCACAGATGGGACGAAATTGCACTGGAAAAAGTCACCGAGATGATCTCTCGCAAATTTGTGACGGGTGATCGCGAGACGCTGGCGCAGGTCTACCTGAAGCGTGGTGCCGTCGTTCCCATGCACGCACACGAAAGCGAACAGATGACGTACGTGCTGCAGGGCGCCCTGAAAATGCTGGTGGGCGGCGAAGAGATCACCGTCCGTGAGGGCGAAGTCCTGCACATTCCCGTCCAGGTATCACATCAGGCGGAAGCGCTCGACGACACGTTCGTGCTCGGCGTGTTCAGTCCCATCCGGCAGGATTGGATCGATCGGGCAAACCAGGAGTGAGGAGGCGCAGGCGTGGCCGTATGGGTAGTGGTGGCGATTGTGGCCGTGGGCGTCTTGTGGGTCATCATGACCTACAACCGGTTGATCGGCCTCCGAAACCAGACCACCAACGGCTGGCATCAGATTGACGTGCAGCTCAAGCGTCGCCACGACCTCATTCCCAATCTCGTCAACACGGTGCGTGGCGCGATGGATTTCGAGCGCGACACGCTCACACAGGTGATGGACGCGCGTGCCCGTGCCGTCTCCGCGGCGGGACCCGCAGACGCGGCGCGCCGAGAAGGTGAGCTGACGCAGGCACTCGGGCGCCTTTTCGCGCTCGCTGAGAACTATCCAGCACTCAGGTCCAACGAAAACGTGAAAGCGCTGCAGGAAGAGCTCGCCTCAACGGAAAACAAGGTTGGCTTTGCCCGGCAGTTCTACAACGACATTGCAACGCAGTACAACATCGGCCAGCAGACCTTCCCCGCGAACCTCATCGCATCGTCATTCGGTTTCAACGCCGCAGAACTCTTCGAGGTGGCGAACGAGATCGAGCGGCAGGTTCCAACCGTCGATCTGTCCATACGGAAGTAGAGATGAACGTCCCGCTCAGGCGAGCTGGAGGCGCCGGAGCGCCTGCCTACGGCCTCGCCGTGATGCGAGTCCTGGTGGGCGTCTTCTTCCTGTTCACCGCATTCGCAAAGCTGGGCTGGCTGATCAGCTCTGAAGATCTCATCAATCGCTTCTCCGGCTACCTGCGCAACGCGTCGTGGTGGAATCGGTGGTATCTGGATCAGCTCGTACCTGGATTGCCAATCTTTGCGCGACTGGTGGTGCTGAGTGAGCTGGCGACGGCGTTGGCGTTCTTGACGGGATTTTGGACTCAACTGGCGGCAGTGCTGGCGTTTGCACTCGTGCTGAACTATCACGTGGTGACCGGAGCGATTCTGAGATACTCCTTTTTGACCGATCCTTCTGGTCTGCCCCTGCTCGGTGCCTTGATGGCTCTTGCTCTAGGCGGTGCCCGCCTGCCCTGGAGCATCAAAACGTAAGTTGAATCCCCGATAACTCACCACTCGGCAGTCACCAATCAACAGCGATTCACCACTCGCCAATCACCACTCATCAATGGATCCGCCTGTCCCAGTCGTCGCGGCGTCCGCCGGTATGGACGTCGAATCGACGCTTGGCACGACCAAGCTTCCATCTCAAGTATCGGTATTTCAGCTCGGCAATCGGGCTCGAGATGCCTCGGGATCCTTTGAGCAACAAATAGCCACCAACCGCCCCGCCGAGATGCGCCGCGTGCGCGACACCGCCTCCGTCACTTGCCAGAAACGTAATCGCCCCTATCAGAAGGACGAAATACTTCGCGGGAATCGGAAACACCAGGTACATGTAAATGGGGCGATCGGGGAAGTACAGACCGTACGCCACCAGAAGCCCATAAATAGATCCTGAGGCACCAATGGTGGGGACCTGGTACCACACATCTGCAAAGCTGAACGGCAAGAGTGAAGCCACCAGCGTCGTTGCGGCCGCGGCGAGACCGGTTGCGAAATAGAACCACAGAAAGTAGCGAGTTCCCCAGATCCGTTCGAATTCCGTCCCGAACATCCAAAGGGAAAGCATGTTGAACAGAACATGGAACACACCACCGTGCAGGAACATGTACGTGAGTGGCTGCCACAACCACAACCGTTCGAACACCAGTGCCGGAGTGAGGCCGAAATACAGAGACAATTCAGGCAGGGCCTGACGTGCGACAAACATCACCGTGTTGGCAATGATGAGAGCTCGAACGGCCGGAGTCCAGGGACCTGGACCGAACGAGTATGACAATCCGCGAGTTGAGGGGTAGCGTGGCATGCGTCTAGTAAAAGATCTTCAGTCTTCGATGGAATCGTACCACATTCACCCAGGTCGAGCCGTCTGCCGCAACTTTGCGAGCACGAGACGCCGGGCGTCACCGAATTCCGTGATGGCGAGCATGTGGGCGCTCACGGCAAGGACGACCAGACTGACGACAATGCTCGATCCCACCTGTAGGATTCGCATCGTCAAATCAGTCCCCGGCAGGATCGTGTGCATGCCGCGCTCGACTGCCCATGCACTGGCCGCCATGACGGCTGATGCCGCCATGATCTTGCCGAGCGAGATTGCCAACCGTGTGCCTTCCAGTCCATCCAACCGTCCTCGGAGCCTCCACAGCAGCACGCTCGCATTAAAAAGGGCAGCGAGTGCGGTTCCCAGCGCGAGTCCCGGATACCCCATGAGCCTGACCAGTGTAATGTTCAAGACAACGTTGAGCACCATGGTGAGAATGCTGACGATGACGGGTGTCCGGCTGTCGTGCAGGGCGTAGAAGGCCGGAGAGGCCAGTTTCACGAACGAGTATCCAATCAACCCCGGCGCGTAGAATATCAGCGCTATTGCCGTTGCATTGGTATCAGCCGATGTGAATTCTCCGCGCTCGAAAATGAGACCCACAACCGGACGTGCGAGCGCGACCAACCCGAGCGTGGCGGGGATGTTCAGCATCAACATCATTCGCAGTCCCCGGGAGATCGCGCCACGCATGGCGGTGAGCTCATCGCGAGCCGCATGCGTGGAGATGCCGGGGATCGCCGCCGTTGCGATGGAGACGCCAAACAGCCCGATCGGCAGGTACATCAGTCGAAAGGCGTAGCTGAGCCACGAGACGGCTCCAGTGCCTTCGCCGGTCGCAAGGATGCTATTGACGAAGAGATTCACCTGGACGGCTGCCAAGCCGATGATCGACGGCCCCATGAGGGCCGCAACCCGTCGAAGCTCTGGATCGGTCCAGTCGAAAGACGGCCAGTAGCGAAAGCCTTCACGGTCGAGGGCTGGCCATTGCAGCAGAACCTGCCCGAAGCCTCCGACAATCGTTCCAATCGCGATTGCGACCACCGGATCCAGGCCCAACCGCGGCATGACCCCGACGAGCGCGACGGCGCAGAGAATGGTGCCGACGTTGAACATCGCAGGGGACAACGCAGGCACGAAAAAGCGGTGCAACGCGTTGAGCATGCCCATCAGCGCCGCTGCCACAGCGACCAGGGTCAGAAAGGGCAGCATGATGCGCGTCAACTGGACCGTCAGCTCGAGCTTGCCGGGCACACGGCTGAAGTCTTCGGCGTACAGACGAACCAGGGGTTCGGCAAACACCATTCCGACGATCGTCAACGGAATTGTGATGGCAATGAGGGCGGTGATGACGTTGTTGCCCAGGTGCCATGCCCGCGGCTTGCCGCTCAACGTGAGCTGTCGCGTGAACGTGGGCACGAAGGCGGCGCTCATCGCGCCTTCCGCAAACAGGTCGCGGAGGAGGTTGGGGATGCGGAACGCGATGACGAAGGCATCCATCGCGTTGCCCGCACCGAAATAGTACGCGAGCACCTGCTCACGGACCAGCCCAAGCACGCGGCTGGTCATCGTCGCGAGTCCGATGATGCCCGCAGATCGGGCCAGTCGTGAACCGCTCTTCGAGGCGGCTGATTCGTCCGGAGCCCCGTCTGAGATGGAGCTCATCCTCCGAGTTTGCGCCGCACCAGCTCGTTGACAGCTTTTCCGTCGACACCCCGCCCTGCCAACCGGGGCATGAGGTCTTTCATGACGCGGCCCATGTCCTTTGATGACGTCGCGCCCGTTTCGCTGATCGCGGCCTGGACGAGCGCGTCGAGCTCAGCCTCGTCCATCGCCGGCGGGAGGTAGGTTTCGAGGACCTTGATCTCGCGGGTTTCTTTGTCGACGAGATCGGTACGGCCACCCTTGAGAAATTGCTCGATGGACTCACGCCGCTGCTTGACGAGCGTCGCCACCACCTGCAGCGACTCCGCGTCGTCGAGGTCCCGACCTTTTTCAATCTGTTTGTTGGTCAGGGCGGTCTTCAGCATCCGCAAGGGATCGAGCCGCGCCTGATCGCGCGCCTTCATGGCCGCGGTAATGGCCGCATTGACGTCCTGCGCAAGTCCCATGGGTCCCCATTATGGATCAGGGGGGCGCTCGGTGCGGCGTCAGCGATCCTGATCGGAGTCGCCAAACGTCACATGCCAGTTGTCGGTGTCCTTGTAGAATCCGGGTGGGAGTTCGATCGCGTTGATTTTCACCGTGAGCATCAGCGAGGACTTGACCTGGAAGTATCCGGATCGCCGCATCATGCGTCGGAACCCCGCGTGCGTTGCGTGACATCGGATCTTGTCCGAATCGGCGGCTCGTGCCTCGGCATCGACCCAGCGCAGCAGTGTTTGCAGGCCCTCTTCGTCGGAGGGATCGACGAGGAAATCTACGAGAGTGGTCGTCCGTCCAAGCGCCTCCCGCATGTGACGGAACACGGCATATCCATCGAAGCGGTCATTTCGCTTCAACGCCACGACCGAGTAGCGGATGTGTGGAGGCTCGATGTATTTCCAATTCAGATACGCGGCATCCCGTCGGACCGCAAGATCGAATTTGGGTCCAATGCGTTCCCACAATTCGGTAAAGCGCGCATCGAACCGTCGTAGCGGCTCGACATCGGCCCGCAGCGGTCGCACGCGGCCAACGATCTTGACGATGGGCAGCGTGAAGACGGCAGACACGAGACGGTTCAGGGCCGTCGGCCAACTCGGCCGGCGAAACGCCCGTCGTGTCAACGGCTTCACCAGGCAAGGCACCGACGTGATGTCGGGCCAGTGCAGTTTGCGCAAGAGTTGAAGCGACGAATCGGACAAACCCAGCCCCATCGACGCTTCAACGCTTCGGTCCCACGTGCGGAAGAGAAGTTCACCGAGACCCTGTCGGCGCCGCTCCGGAGCCACCATCGCATCGGTTCCCCACGCGGCGTCAAGCTCGCGACCTCGAACACCAAGGCGAACGGGCATGGTGGCGTAGTGACCGACAACGGTCGGGCCTTCACGCACCACCCAGATGAGGGGGGCACCGTCAGGATTGGTGGGATTACGACGGTATTGCCAGTCCCAGCGCAGACGGCTCACCGCCGCGGCATCGGGGCCAAAGACGCGACGATACAAAGCCTCGACGCCCCGCTGATCTTCGGGGCGATAACGTTCGACGTCGGGCATCGTTCGGACGACTATCGTG
>DATBJG010000355.1:0-11167 GCA_036556585.1 Vicinamibacterales bacterium | reverse complement strand
GACGCTTCGAGCGACGCGAGGAGACCGTCGAGATCCATTTCACGCGTGTTGGTCAGCACACGATACAACGGAACCTCTTCTGTCGACTATCGACTGATAACCGTCGACTGACGACTGACGACTGTCGACTGACGACTGTCGACTGACGACTGCTGTCTCTTTGCAGCAATGGTCCCGAGGTGGGCGTTGATGACCTGCGGCGATTTGTCCGACATCATCCTGCACCGATTTGGAACACGGCGTGCAGCATTTTCTCACGACGACCCGACAAAACTGCAATCCGGCGATTTACACATGCCTGTCGTCCTCTGCCGCCGATAAGGCCAGTGAGCCATTACGGCGGAAAAGGAGACCATTGCATGGTGAAACGGATCGTGACCTCGGTTGTTGTATGCGCTGCGGCGCTAATGCTGGCGGCCGCCCCTGCAGAAGCACAGCTCTGCGGAGGAGCGCCGGCTTTTGCGACCGCTCCCCTTCAGGTTGGCACCGGACTCTCGTTTACCGACGGCGCCAAGGCATTCGGAGTGGGCTTTGCTGGAGGCGGGCAGTCTGCATTCGCGGGCGTGAATTTCGCGCGGACCAATCTGAGCGACGTCGGCGTATCGGCCAAGACGCTCAGTGGCCTGGTCGGAGGGCAGATGGGGAGCGGCCGGGTTGCCGTCTGTCCCATTGGCGAACTCGGGTACACGTGGGGTCCCGACCTCCTGCTTGTCAACCTGAAAACGCTCACCGGCGTGGGCGGTCTTCGGGTGGGAGTAGCTGCCAATGACAGCGACGTCCTGATGGTCGTGCCAAGCTTCGGTGCTGGCATCGTGTGGGAACGGACGACCATGACGGATATCTTCGACGTCACTCAAAATGCGACGGACTATTACGGGATTGCCGACGCTGGTGTGGGACTCATCTTCAATCGTGCGGTTGCGGTCGTGCCCGGCATCTCGTTTCCGTTTGCCACGGGGTTCGGCACGGACGTCACGTTCACACTGAGGTTCGTGGTCAACTTCGGCGGCTAGACGTAAGGTCCGAACGGGGCGATGGATCTTAGCCATCGCCCCGCCCGGACAAGTTTCACCGATTTGTGCGCAGCGATCTACGAAAGCAGACCACCCGTTCGATTTCCTCATAACCCAACGCAGCGTGAGCGCCAATGGCCGCCGAGTTTGTGGTTTCGGCGTCGCTGGCGATCTCGTCATGTCCGACCGCTCGAGCCCAGGCTTCAGCCGCTTCCACGAGCCCTCGCCCGATCCCTTGTCCCTGCCACGCGGGTTCGACGTACCAGCCCTCAATGAAGGGGACCGGCGAAGACCGGCAACCCGGCGCGTACTTGCGGTAATCCAGTTCCAGAAATCCCACAAGTCTCCCCTCGGCTTCCGCCACGAGAATGATGGGGACGTTGGACGAATTTTCGAAGTGCGCTCGCGTTTCGACCTCGTGATCCGCCAACGACCCGGGCCACAACTCGTCACGGAGCCGAACCCAGTCGGCGCGATCGCGTTCAACAATCTCCCGAATCTTCACTACTGTTTCTCCTTTTGAACCACCAGGCCGAGGATCTTTTCAGCCACGAAGCACACGAGGATCACGAAGAGGACGAACTCGAACAATTTCTCTCGTGCTTTCTCGGTGTCTTCGTGGTTATGATCTTTCAACCGCACGTTGAGAAATTCCGCACGCACCGGTCGCCGGTGCGCTTGACAAGCCACGGATACACGTTTAGTTTGCGCTGAAACCACACCGCGAGGGTACCCATGCGACTTGTTCGATACGGCGTGGCCATGAGCCTCGATGGATATATTGCCGGGCCCCATGGTGAGTACGACTGGATTGTCATGGATCCGGAAATCGACTTCGCAGGGATACTGGCCGAGTTCGATACGTTCCTGATCGGCCGCAAGACGTTCGAGGCCATGACCCGGATGGGGAATGCCTCCAAATCGATGCGCGGTATTCAGAACATCGTACTCTCGCGCACGCTGAAACCGAGCGACTATCCGGGGGTCACACTGGAGTCCGACGCCGAGCGCGTGGTTACCGAGCTTCGCGCGAAACCTGGTAAGGACATCGCACTTTTCGGTGGCGGTGAGCTCTTTCGGAGCCTTCTTGCGGCAGGTCTGGTCGATCGTGTCGAAGTGTCATTGATTCCAGTACTGCTGGGAGGCGGCGTCCCGCTGCTGCCGCCGCCTGCCGGCCGCGCGTTGCTCAAGCTGAGAAAACAGCGTCTCTACGAAAAGACCGGCACGATCGGCCTCGAGTACGACATCGTGCCCCCCAAAGCCGGCCCGCGCGCCCGACGCAGGCCGGACCTCCGGCGGAGCTAAAGCTCCGCCCCACGCACAGTACGTAGGCCGGACCTGTGGGTCCGGCATGCGCTAGCGCGTGCCTCCCGATCCGGCTGGCCGCTCTCCTCTGAGCGTGGCGTAAACGGCCGCGATATGCGCTTCGCGGATCGTGTCCCATCGCTCAAAGCCCTTATAGGCTTCCAGCATGAGCGTCTTCTGGATCTCGGCGAGGCTGCGGCCTGCCCCAATCCCTGCCGCGACACCTTTCGAAATGTCCTCGAGGTAACGCAGGGATTCAGCCGCGTCCTTCTTCGTCCCCGAAAGCGCATGTCCGGTCAGCGCATGCTCGAAGTCGAGCGCGTTGATTGTGGTCAGCGCGTCAATCCACGAGCCGACGTTTGGTGCCAAACCGCCCGGCAGTCGCCGCACTTGCAGGATGTCTGCACTGAACACCGCGCGCTCGTCCGGAAAATGCAGGACGGAGCTATCGTCGGCATGGGCACTGCCGAGGTAAATCATCGTCACCCGCTTGCCGCCAAGCGTGACCGTGTGCCGATCGGTGTAGGTGGTCGTGGGTGGATACACGTCACTGACCGATCCACGGGCAATTTCCCCGCCGCTGATCATCTCGTCGCGGTTGTAGTCGAACAGGGCAAAGCGTTCGGCAAGCGCGCCGGCGGCTTCCGAGCGCTCGACAAAGCCATTACGATTCGCATCCATCTTCACCGCGTCTGGCGTCAGCGGCGGATTGCCCGCCGGTGGTGCGAGGGCGGCCAGCATCTTTCGATGCCCGACGAATTCGGCCGTGTCGGCGAAGACCACGCCACCTGACGCGTGGTCCCAGTCCCGATGCGTATAAAGGACATACCGGACCGGCACTTTGAACCGGGACGCGATTTCTCCTTTGAGCCATCGCCCGAAGTCCCGATTGATCGGGTCGCTCATGATGACGCCTTCAGGCGTCACCAGAAACACCGTGTAGTGGTTGTTGTTCTGCGCGCGATAGAGCTGGCCCGTGATGTTGACGATGGCGCGCGTGGGCGGCTGCTGCGCCAGGGCATCCGATACCAATCCGACGAGTGCACACAATGAGAGCACAACGCATGTGGCTGGTCGCATAGCGATCTCCATCTGCAGAAAAACGCCTGGTTTCCGCTGGAAGGGTCGAAGCTGGCGCGCGGGCGAAGCTTCCGAGGGGATTGTTGATCAGCTCAGCGTCCGGTGCAACCGAGCCAGTGAGTCAGGACAGGCGCGACAGCCGGTCCAATTCGGGGTCGTAGTGATAGAAGGCACCACACGCAGAGCAGGTGACGCCTTGAAGAACAGTGACATCACCGTTTGGCTCGATCTCTTCGGGAAGGTCGGCGAAGCCAGGAATCGGCTCGGTGACACGGAGTTCCCCACTGCAGAGTTTTCCGTTCACCATCTGCTCACACGATCGGCTGATGATGTCCCCGACGGCCATGGCTCCTCCAGCGACCCGTGTTCGACCCGACAACCGACTCCAGGCGGCGCCGGCAGCGTGAAAAGGTAGCATGGTTTGTAACCGCGCGGGCGCAGGAGGTTATTGCACGGACTCTTTGAGCGCGAACACGAGCGTCTGGTTCCAGACGACGGTCGTTTCGAAGAGAAGCGAAATGGAATAGGAACCAACCGACGAGACCGGGAAGGAAACCTGCACCGCACTCTGCCCCCGACCGGACGGCGGCGACGTCACCATGCCGGATCCGAACCAGAGTAGTCGACCAGAGTAGGACCTGACCTCCGTGGCAACGGGAAAGGTATGACCCGCCGGCGCCTCGAACGAAAAGACCACCCAGGCGGCAAAGAGACGGGGCAGGTGCTTGAGACGAAGCTCCTGACGATTGGCAATCGGCTTGGCAATCCTGGCTATGCGCGAGTCGTATCGTGTGACCCGTTCAGTGAAGACTGCGGCTGTCAACGCAACCATACGGCCACAGATTGTCACCCGATCGCGCTACTGCCAATGGCACGCCCGGCGTAGCCCGGGCGTAGCCCGGCACTCGTTCCGCGTCGAAAAGCGCCTATTTCGTAGCGAATCGCAATCATGGGATCAACCCGAGTCGCACGGCGGGCCGGCAAACACGATGCAACCAGACCTACGAAAATCAACAAACCGGCCACGGCGGCATCGGTCGGCAAGTCTCGCGGACGAATCTCGAACAGCCGACCCCTAGGCTGATCCCGCCGCCAGTCGACGAACGGCGTCTTCACATCAGAGTGTCATCAAACCGACAGCGCCCAGGCACAGACCCACACCCAACCACTGACGCCTGCTCACGTGTTCGTTCTGGAAGAGACGCGCGAGCAGCACGGTGCTCACCGGGTACAGCGATGACAAGACCGCCGCAACATCAAATCGGGTCCATTCCCTTGCCAAAACGAAAAACACACCGCCGCTTGCGTCGAAGACGCCGGCCGCAATCGCCAGCGGACTCGATGTCAGCGACGGCAGCGGCATCTGGCGAACCTTGATGAGGAGGACGGCCGCAAGGAGACCAATGACGCGAGCGACGGTCAATGGAAGAAAGACCGTTCCTTCGGGCGTGCGCGCCATGAACACGAAAAATCCGCCAAAGCCCGCGCCCGCCAGTATTGCGAGACGCAAACCCTCGCTCGATGTGGTGCTTGATCCGGAATCGGCTTGCGTCGAACTCGTGACGAACCAGATCCCGCAAATTGCCAGTGCGAACCCGAGCGCCTGGGTCATCGAAGGCCGCGACTCCGTAAAGGCACCGACGGCAACCGGAAGGGCTGCACCAATGACAGCGGCAATGGGGGCTACGGTCGAGGCATTTCCGAGAGACAGCCCGCGATAAAGGTTCGCAATCCCGACCGCGCCGGACAATCCTGCCGGGACGGCCCATACAAGGTCGCGCAGCGATTGCACCCCTTCACGCCACACGAGTGCACTCGCCAAGAGCAGGAGCACTCCCGAAAGCGTCGAGAGTGCCAGCACATTGAGATGGTTCGTTCGACGCGCGGCGAGGCCGCCCATGAAGTCGCCGCCGCCCCAGACGAGCGCGGATGCGAGCGCAAGAAGAACTCCGAGAGACTGCATCGGGGAATGGTCTCGGCAGGCTTCACCAGCGGCAATCGTGCGATGCCGTCAGGAGTGATTGCCCTGGTTGTGAAGGAGCCAAAGAGCGACGCGTGGTACCATGCTTCGAGATCATGCCGCTCGAATCCTGGTTGCTGTTCTGTGTGACCGAAGTCGTGCTGTGCTTCACGCCCGGGCAGCCGTTCTCCTTGTGGTGTCTCTCTCGCTGACACGCGGAGCTTCAGCCGGGTTCCAGTCGAGCCTGGGTATCCTCACCGCCAACGCACTGTACTTCATGATCTCCGCCACGAGCCTGGGTGCGTTGCTCCTGGCGTCGTGGGAGCTCTTTACCCTCGTCACATGGTGCGGGGCTGCGTACCTGATTTGGAGTGGCGCGCGTAAATGGTTCCTGGAATCCCGCTCGCGGCACGACTCGAGCGTGTTGGCGGCGCACTCCTCGTCGGGGCCGGAGCGCAACTTGCCACCACGAACTGGCAGACCCGCTAGAACCGGTTCATACCTCTGTAGGTAGCGCAAACCTTAGGTTGGCCCCGACAACGGCAGGCCCAAACGCCCGCGCTACAGGGACCGACAGTGGGATTTGACCATGAAACTGAACATCGTTTAATGTATTGAACAGCGTTTAGCCAACCCCTGGGGACCCCTAACATGAGTAGAGAAGAACGCCAACAGATGGCACGCGAAACGACCCGCCGGGCGATCCTGGACGCCGCGCTGGAGCTGTTCCTCGAGAACGGCTACGCGCAGGTGTCCATTCGGAACATCGCGGTCAAAGTCGAATACAGCCCGGGCGCCATCTACAGTTATTTCCCGTCGAAAGATGAAATCTTCTTTGCGCTGGCCGACGAAGGGTTTCGTCTGCTTGGCACGCGCTTGCCTGCTCAGTCGCCAAGCGATGATCCTCTGGACGATGTACGGGCTGCAGCGTGGCGTCTCTATGAATTCAGCAAGGAGCAGCCTGAGTACTTTGCGCTGGTATTTCTCGATCGTCACGTGCCGCGCATCGGTCGCGAATACGAACGCTTCGCGATCATGACCGAGGTGAGAATCCGGACACTCGCACAGGTACAGCGCTGTATTGCGGAAGGTGTGTTTCCGGCAACTGTCCCGGCGGACGTGGCAATGCGGCTGCTGTTTGCTCCCATTTTCGGAATTGCGGCGCTTCGGCTTTCCCAGCGGCTTCCTCAGGTAGACGCCGATGCCCTGACGCGGGACGCTATCGACACCACCATCGCCGGTCTGCGCGCCGGCGCTCCCACGCACGCCAAGACTTCGATACCGTGCGAGGAGACGGAAAACGCAAACGCAGTTCGAACGGCGTGATTTTCTTGGAGTCTCGTTCCATGCTTCGCTTTATCGATCGCACGCTCGTGATCGCGGTTCTTGCCGCAGCCCTGACCATTCGGTGCGGCACTGGCGCCACCGGGGAGTCAGATTCGCAGGACGCTGGTGAATCCAGCAGCATTCAGGTCGCACCGGTGGCTGCGATCGAACAACCCATCACCCGATTCCTTCGCGTGACCGGCACGCTTGCGGCGGAGGAAGAGGCTGAAGTCGCGGCAGAGGTTCAGGGCCGCGTCATTGCCACACCCGTCGAACGCGGCACGCGCGTGACCGAGAAGTCGGATCTGATCAGAATCGCACCGGCCGAGGCCACAGCACAGGCCGTCGAAGCAGAAGCAAACGCGGCACAGATTGAAAGCCGACTTGGCTTGAGCGGAGGGTCGGCGTTCGATGTCGAACAAGTTCCCGAAGTTGCCAACGCCAAGGCCAACCTGCAACTTGCGCAGGGAGACTTCGAACGCACTCGCATGCTGTTCGATCGCAAGCTGCTGTCGCAGGCCGAATTCGATCAACGCAGCGCGCAATTCGAGGTTGCGCAACGCCAGTACGACATCGCACGTAATGCTGCGGTCCAGCAGTATCAGGCACTTCAGGCCGCTCGCGCCCGAGTAAGCCTCGCTCGAAAGGCGGTGGCCGATACGGTCGTCCGAGCGCCGTTCAGCGGCGTCGTCGGCCAGCGTCTCGTCTCGGTTGGCGATTACGTGACACGTGGGACCAAAGTTGCGTCAGTCCTCCGAACAAACCCGCTGCGAGTCGAGCTGACCGTCCCCGAGCAGTACAGCGCCGAAGTGGCCGTTGGACGAGCGGTGACATTCGAGGTGGACGCCTCACCCGGCAAGACGTTCACAGGCCAGGTGCGCTACGTCTCCCCCGCTCTCCAAACCAACTCGCGCTCGCTGATTATCGAGGCCGTCGTCCCGAACGATGACGGCATGCTCAAGCCTGGGTCGTTTGCCACGGCGCGGATCGAACAAGCCTCGCAGACGCCAGGCGTGCTTGTGCCGACGACCGCCGTGCGGACCATCGGGGAAACTTCACGGGTCTATGTGGTGTCGACCGACCGGGCCGAGGAACGCATCGTCACGCTGGGTCAAGCCGTTGGCGACAAGGTTGAAATCACATCCGGTTTGAAAACCGGTGAGAACGTGGCCACAAAGAACGTGGCGCAGCTTGCCGACGGCGTGCGCGTTGGCGGCGGGAAGTAGGTCGCATGCAGTGGCTGGCTGAACTCTGCGTTCGTCGTCCGGTCTTTGCCTCGGTCCTCATCCTTTCATTGACCGTCGTTGGTGCGTTCGCGTTCATGCAGCTCGGCGTGGACCGCATGCCCAACGTCGACATCCCAACCGTAGCGGTCACTACACGCCTCCCTGGCGCCGCGCCCGAACAGGTCGAAACAGAGGTCACGGACAAGATCGAGGAAGCGGTCAACACCATCAGCGGCATCGACCAGCTCAGCTCGAACTCCGCGGAAGGGATTTCGCAAGTCATCGTCATGTTCAGGCTGGACAAGAGCGCGGACGTGGCGGCCCAGGAAGTCCGGGATCGAATCAACCGGATTCTGCCGTTTCTTCCCCGCACGATCGAACAGCCCACGATCGAGAAGCAGGATCCGGACGCGGCTCCGATTCTCACGATGGCCGTCACAGCCAAGAAACCCATCCGCGAGGTGACTGAGTACACGGACAAAGTTCTGCGTCGGAGACTCGAAAGCGCGGATGGTGTGGGACAGGTTCTGGTACTCGGCGGCCGCAGGCGCCAGATCAACATCTGGGTCGACGGCGCACGATTGCGTGCTCACAACCTGACCGTCAACGATGTGTCGCGTGCCCTCCAGGCACAGAACGCCGACATCCCCGGGGGTCGCATCGATGAGGGCGCACAGTCGGTCACCATGCGAACCCGCGGCCGTGTCGAGTCGCCCGACCAGTTCGGTGGACTGGTCATTCGTCAGGTGGACGGGCATCTGGTGCAGGTTCGCGACGTCGCGCGCGTTGACGACGGTGTGGCCGAAGCGACGACGCTGGCCAACGTCAACGGCGACCCCACGGTGCTGCTGCAGATTCGAAAGCAATCGGGGACGAACACGGTCGAGGTCGTCAACAACGTGAAAGAGCGGCTGGCTGACATTCGGGAAGCTATGCCACCCGGGTATCAAATCCGCATCGTTCGCGACCAGGCCGAGTTCATCGAAGCGTCGATTGACAGCGTCGAGGAGCATCTCGTGATCGGATCGCTCCTGGCCGCGTTGGCGGTGCTGCTGTTTCTCGGCAATCTCCGGTCAACGGTGATTGCCGCAATCGCCATCCCCACGTCCATCGTCGCAACTTTCGCCCTCATCTGGTACATGGGCTTCACGCTCAACATGCTGACGATGCTGGCCCTGACGCTGGCCGTCGGTATCGTGATCGACGATGCAATCGTGGTGCTTGAAAACGTCTACCGCTTCATCGAAGAAAAGGGCTTGCCGCCCATGCAGGCAGCGGTCGAAGGGACGCGGGAGATTGGACTGGCCGTTCTGGCCACAACACTCTCGCTCGTCGCGATCTTCGCTCCCGTCGGCTTTATGAGCGGCATGGTGGGCAAATTTCTCCGAAGCTTTGGTTTGACGATGGCATTCGCCATCATCGTGTCGCTGCTCGTCAGCTTTACGCTCACGCCAACGATGTGCGCGCGATGGCTCAAGGTGAAGCCGCGAACCGAAGACGAGTCGCACAACGTGCACGATTCGAAGCACTCCAAGGTGTTCGGACCGCTCGATCGCGTGTACACACGGATGCTGGGATGGTCGATGGCTCACCGGGGCATCATGGCCGTACTGGCCGTGCTGGTGCTGTTTTCCAGCGTCCCGCTCTTCCGGATGACGGACGTGAATTTCACGCCAAACGACGACCAGTCGGAGTTCGATGTCAGCCTTCGAGCACCGGAAGGCACGAGCCTCGAAGCGACCGAGGTATTGGCAAATCGGATTTCCGCTGCAATCCGCCGGATTCCTGAAGTCACCTACACCATGGTCACCGTGGCTGGTGACTCGGCAGGGACACTGAACAACGCATCGCTCTACGTCCGCCTCAAACCGATCGGCGAGCGGGACCGCGATCAGTTTGCCATCATGGACGAGGTTCGAAACAAGGTGCTGCCATCTCTCACGCCCGCGGGCACAAGGACCGCTCTGCAGGCTCCGGGTATTGGCGGCGGTGGTGGAGGTGGTGGCGGCGGCCAAGGCCAAGGAGACGTCACGTTCGTGCTTCAGGGGCCGGATCTTGGCGTTCTGGAACGCGCGAGCAACGAGCTTGCGGACAAGGCAAGAACGATTCCGGGACTCGTCGACGTGGACACGTCTCTGCGGACCGGCAAACCTGAGATGTCGGTACTCCTGGATCGACCCAAGGCAGCCGATCTGGGCGTGCAGATTTCGGATGCCGCCGATGCGCTCAGACTACTCGTCGGCGGTGATTCGGTTACAACGTACAACGAAGGTGGCGAACAGTACGAGGTTCACCTTCGCGCGGAAGCGGCGGATCGGGGATCGCAGGGAGCAATCGCGAGGCTCACGGTTCCGTCATCGCGGCTCGGCAGCGTTGCACTCGAGGACATCGCGTCGCTGGAGCCCAGCACGGCCCCGGCGGATATCCGACGGCTCAACCGCCAGCGCCAGGTAACAATCAGTGCCAATATGCTGCCTGGCACGTCGCAAGCCACTGCGCAGGAGCAGATTGCCAGCGCGGCAGCGGCCCTCGGCCTCGGGTCCGATTACCGCACGGCGTTTGCCGGTCGCTCGCGGGAGCTCAACCGCACAGCCAGCGCATTCCTGACTGCCCTGGCGCTCTCGCTAATCTTCATGTATCTGGTGCTCGCCGCGCAGTTCGAATCGTGGCTGCATCCCGTGACAATACTTCTGTCGCTCCCGCTGACGCTGCCGTTTGCGCTCTTGTCGATCATCATTTTCGGCCAGTCGCTCAATATTTTCTCGGCGCTCGGGATGCTGGTGTTGTTCGGCGTCGTGAAAAAGAACTCGATTCTCCAGATCGACCATGCAAACCAGCTGCGAGAGACCGGAATGAGCGCGAGCGAGGCCATGATCCAGGCCAGCCGCAATCGGCTGCGGCCTATTCTGATGACGACGCTGGCATTCGTGGCGGGAATGGTGCCGCTCGTGGTCACAAGCGGCGTGGGTTCTGCCACCAATCACGCAATCGGATACGTCGTCATCGGCGGGCAGACGCTGGTTCTGCTGCTGACACTGCTCATCACACCAGTCGCGTACTCGCTCTTTGCGGATGTGAAAGACAAGCGGTTGGTCGTTCGAGGGGTGAGCTGGGTGCGGTCGAAGTTACCGCTGCCGCAGCCGGTCACGCCAGTGTAGACGTCCGGCTAAAGCCGGACGCTACGTCAATCCTAGAGCCGGACGCTACGTCAATCCTAAAGCCGGACGCTACGTCAATCCTAAAGCCGGACGCTACGT
>DATBJG010000354.1:0-17999 GCA_036556585.1 Vicinamibacterales bacterium | reverse complement strand
GTCCGGCCTAGGTACTGTCTTAGGAATTCTCGAACCGCACGAACAGCCTTTCCGCGGTGACTCACGTTCGACTTCTCGATTTCCTCGACTTCACCAAGCGTCTTGCCGAACGGCGGATACAAGAAGATAGGGTCGTAGCCGAAGCCCTTTGATCCTCTCGGCTCCGGCGCGAGATCGCCTTCGACGGTCTGGCGGGTTTCGAACCGGATCCCCTCTGGTGTTGCAAGGACCAACGCGCAGACGAACCGCGCCGTGCTTCCGGTCGCGCCCCGCGCGCGAACACGGCGGTAGATTTCGTCGAAGCGTTGGGGATAGGTCGCTGTGGCGCCAAGAAACCGCGCGGAAACCACGCCCGGTTCGCGATCGAGCACGTCCACTTCGAACCCGGAATCCTCGGCAATGGTCGGCAGCCCGGTCTGCCTGGCATAGTGCAGTCCCTTGAGACGAGCGTTTTCTGAATACGTCGTGCCCGTCTCTTCGGCTTCGGTGATGGTGGGATACGTGGTCAGCGGGCGGAATTCGATTGGGAGCTCGTCGAGCAGACGCCGCATCTCACGGAGTTTGTCGGGATTGGTGGTGCCGAGCAGGACGATCACGTCGCGAACAGGGTAGCAGAAGAACCGACCGCGAATCGGTCGGCGGGTCTAAAGACCCGCCTCGACAAGGTACGTTAGACCTTCAGCAGATGCCCGACGTGCTCGCGCTGTAAGGCAATCAACTGCTGAATCCCGCGATCCGCCAGGTCGAGCAGCGATAGCAGTCCGTCGCGGCCGAACGGGGTCGTTTCCGCCGTTCCCTGGACTTCGATGTACTTGCCCGCGCCCGTTTTGACGATGTTCATGTCCACCTCGGCGCGCGAGTCTTCGGCGTATGCAAGATCGAGCTGGGGCTGGCCGTCGATGATCCCCACGCTGGTGGCCGCCACGTAATCGTTGACCGGCACCGATTGAATCTGTCCCTTCTGCCGCATCACGTCGAGCGCCAGGACCAGCGCAACGAAGGACCCGGTGATAGATGCCGTCCGTGTACCGCCATCCGCCTGGATCACGTCGCAGTCAATCCACACCGTGCGCTCGCCCAGCGCTTCGAGACGCGTGACCGATCGCAGCGAGCGCCCGATCAGTCGCTGGATCTCCTGTGTGCGGCCGCCCACTTTGCCAGCCGACGCCTCGCGCGTCGTCCGCGTGGACGTCGCGCGCGGGAGCATGCCGTATTCGGACGTCACCCATCCCTTGCCGGTGTTGCGAAGAAACGGCGGCACGCGATCTTCGACGCTGGCCGTGCAGATCACGCGCGTGGCGCCGGCTTCGATCAGCACCGAACCTTCGGGATGCATCAGATACTTGGGAACGATTCGTGTCTCGCGAAGCTGGTCGGGTCGTCGGTTGTCTGGTCTCATTGGTTCGTCGTCAGGCCCTCGGGTGGTGTTGGGGGAGCAACCCACCGCACGTTTTCCTGCAACGGTCGCCGGAGGTCCACGTGGCCGGCGAGCGAGTCAATTTCTTTCCCATCGACAAGAATCTGCACGGCCGTGATGGCCGGGAGGTTCGTGGTAAGCGCGTTGACGATCGTGTAGACGGTGAGGAACTCGTTGAGCGATCCGCCAGGATGCTTGGCGCCCATTTCAGGACTGAGATCGACGTAGGCTTCCCCCAGGCCGGAAACGAACACCGCGCGCAGCTTGGTTCCTTCGGGGATGGCCGTGCTGAAGGGCGCCGGGGCCGGACCCAGCTGCGCTTCGAGAATGCGGCTGGCCTGCTCGACAGTTCCCTCGCCGTACTCGACCTCGCGGTCCACCGTTGCGAGGTGCACGCCATCCTCGGCCACGTAGTACAGGCGCGCCGCAATCTTCCGCGTTGCAGTTTCGGTGGAACCCGACTGCGACGGCTTCGCGCCGGGTGCCTGCGATTCGCTCGGGCCCGAGACGAGCACCCACACCAGTGCGCCTATCGCCAACGCCAGGGCGACGGACACCGCCAGGAGCTGCTTGTTCATCCTCGTCATCGTCCGAACGACGCGGGTGCCACGGGGGGCGGTTCGGTTCCGAGTGGCGGACCCAGAGGGTCCGCCCTACGTACCGAAGGGTCCGGCCCACGTGTCCCACCTGAGGGGTCCGCCCCACGCACTGTCTCGCCCACATTCCCTTCCGAGTAGTCACGAAACGCGGCCACCGCATCCGTGAGCGCCTGCGCAATTAACGTTTGATACGCCTCAGACCGCAGCGCGCGTTCCTGAGCGGGGTTGGTGAGATAGCCCAACTCAATCAGCACGGCCGGCATGTTGACACCCGCCAGCCCGCGCATGGGTCCCTGCTGACTGGCCAGCGTGCCCACGTCAACCTTGGTGGTTCGAAGCTGAGCTTCGATAATGCCGGCGAGCACCGCCGACTGATCGACGTGCCTGGCCTGCGCGAGATCCCAGATCACGAGCTCGATGTCGCGACTGCCGCCACCAAACACCGGCAGGACGCCACCCTCGAGATGTGCCTGCTTCCGCGCCTCGTCTCCGTACTTGTCGAGCCCGAGGTAGAAAATCTCCGCACCTTTCGCGCCGCCATTGCGTGACGCGTTAGCGTGCAGGCTGATGAACAGATCCGCCTTGTTGTTGTTGGCATACGCCGCCCGGCCGTCAGGTCCAATCAGCCGGTCGTCGTCGCGCGTCTGCAGCACCCGGATGCCGTAACGCCCTTCGATCGCCGCCTTGAGGCGCCGCGCCACGGCCAGCGTGATGTCCTTTTCGAGCGCGCCGCTCGGACCTCTCGCGCCCGCATCATCTCCTCCATGGCCGGGATCAATCACGATGGTACGGATGGTGGGACGCCGAGCAGAAAAACCGGGAAGCGGATCGCCGCCTGGAATGGTTGCTCCCGGTGGCGGCGTCGGGGCCGGAGGCGCCGCGGTTACCTCGGGAGCCGAGGGAACGAGATCCACCAGGATGCGGCTCGATGCCGGTGTCGAAGTGGGCAGAGACGATCTGTACGACCCGAACCGCTGTCCGAGCGTCAGCTCGATCGTTTTGGTGTCGAGCACCCTCACGCCCGCGAGCAGGTTCTGCGCCGGCGGCGCAGGAATGGCCGGATCGATGGCGTCGGCTTCGAGCCGCACGAGCAGCCTGCGTGCTTCCTGCACGATCGCATGACCCACCGTGGGCGTCAGATCGAAACTCACGCGCAGGTCGTTGCCAACCGTTTCGTAGTGCAGGGCCACGCGCGGCACCTGCAGCCTGCCCACAATCAGCAGCCGCGACGGCTTTCGCAGCTCGATGGGCTCGTCGTGCACAAGCGCGAAAGCGCGGTTGATGAACTCGACGGGCACCAGCCAACGCCCGTCGCCAGGGGGACGCCTGCCGCTTCTCATCAGCGGGGCAGGTAGCGAGACGAGGCGTCCTGCGACCGATACTAGGGTCTGGTCGGGCGTCAGAAGGATCGACTTGTCGCGATGGGTCACACGGACGGCATTCGTCACGGTGTCCTCGCGCACGGCAAACTTGAAGACGCCCGCCAGCTCATCGAGCGCCACCATTTCCTGGTTGTTGACCATGAAGGTCGGGAGCGGCGTGCGCCCCTCGCGCGTCAGAAGAAGAAGAGGAGACGACGGTGCTGTTCCCTGGCCGTAGAGCGCGACGGCCAGACCCATCAGCGTCAGCAGTGACGCCGAAACGAGCGCCTTGCGGGAGAAGATCACAACAGATGTACATGATAGCAGTTGCCGGACCTACAATTGGAAGAGCTAATGACCTCTGACCTTCGCTCGGCCGTTGCCGGGTGTACTTTTGACGACTTTCTCTTCGCGCCGCAGTTCAGCGTGATCGAGCGGCGCGATCCCACCACCATCGATCTGTCGTGCCGGCTGTCCACGAACCTTACGCTCAAGCGGCCCATCATCTCGGCCAACATGGACACGGTGACGCGATCGGCCATGGCCATCGTGCAGGCCGAAGAGGGTGGCATTGGCATCATCGATCGCGGATTCCGCTCGGGGGACATTGCCGCGCAGGTGCGCGAGGTGGAAATCGTCAAGCGCACGCAGCACGGGACCATCCCGGATCCGTACACCGTCCCGGTAACCGCGCCGCTGTTCGAAGCGGCGGCCAAGATGGAGAAGTCGGGCGTCGGGACGCTCGTGGTCGTGGACAGCGACCGGAAGCTGCGCGGGCTTCTCACCCAGCGCGACGTACGGTTTGCCGACAGGCGCCGCGACGGCGGCCTCAAGGTCTCCGATCGCATGACGCCACTCGAGCATCTGGTCTTCCACGTCGGTCAGGCATCGCTCGACCAAGCCGAGCGAATCATGCTCGAGCGGAAGATCAAAAAGCTGCCGCTCGTCGACGAATCCGGCGTGCTGCTCGGGCTGATCACCGCCAAGGACATCGTCAAGCAGAAGCGAATGCCGTTTGCCACGCGCGACGATCAGGGGCGCCTGCGCGTGGGCGCCGCCATTGGCGCCAAGGGTGACTTTCTCGAGCGCGCGGCGGAGCTCATTCGCGTTGGCGTTGACGTCATCGTCATCGACATCGCCCATGGCCACTCGTCGGTGATGGCGCGCGCGATCGAGCAGTTTCGGAAGCAGTGCGGGGATTTCGAGGTGATTGCCGGCAATGTCGCCACATCAGAAGGCGCCTGCTTTCTGGCCGAACGCGGCGTCAACGGCGTCAAGGTCGGCATCGGTCCCGGCGGCGGCTGCACGACCCGGCTCAACACCAACTTTGGCGTGCCCCAGGTGCAGGCCATCGTCAGCTGCGCCATGGCGCTCGAACGTCACGAGATTCCAATCATTGCCGACGGGGGAGTCAAACGCGACGGCGCGCTGCTCGAGGCGCTGCTCTTTGGCGGCGACACGGCCATGCTCGGCAACGTGTTCGCCGGTACCATCGAAACACCAGGGGAGACGGTTCACAAGTCGGTGCTGCTGCCCGAGTCGCAAAAGACCGTCAAGGTGGCGTTCAAAGTGTTCCGCGGCATGGCCTCCATCGGGGCGATTGTCGATCGACTCGACGTGGAAGACGCCGACATGCTGGATCTCGAAACGCTGGGCGCGGAGGGGCTGGAAGTGTCAGTTCCGGCGCGCGGATCTGCACGCGCCATCATGCAGGATATGGTGAAGCATCTGTGCTCGGCGGTCAGCTACGGCGGCGCAAGAAGTCTTCGTGAGCTGAAGGAGCTGTTCTGGAAGGAACCGGAGAAGTACTTGATCAAATTGAGCGAGGCCGGTCGGAAGGAGTCGTACGATCGCTGAAAATCCTCCGTGATCTCATTCCCCGAACTTCCGTTCGATCCATCTTTCCGCCGGCGCCAGAACCAACAACAACAAACCGAACGCGGTGCCGACGATAACGATGGGCCAGTAGGCGAGGCCACTCGCAATTCCAAGGGCTGCAACGAGCCAGACGGTTGCGGCCGTCGTCAGTCCGCGCACTCCACCTTCTGTTTTGTGAAGGATCGTCCCGGCGCCGAGAAAACCGATGCCTGTAATGACGCCCTGAATCACGCGAGAAACCGCATCGATGTTGGTTCCAGTTCCGTAAATGGCAACGATGGTGAGGACTGCAGATCCCAGCCCGACGATGGCCATCGTGCGCGGGCCGGCAGGTTTACCTTTGAGCTCGCGGTCAAGGCCCAGGACGGCGCCGAGGAGGACGGCAACACCCAGACGAAGGAGGATATCGGTGAGGGCGAGGCGGGGCATTGGTGATTGAGCGATTAGTGATTAGCGAATCGTTGACGATTAATGATTGCTGACTGGCGATTGAAATCGCAAATAAATCGCAAATCGCCAATCGCCAATCACCAACGAATCAGCCAATCACTAATCGCCAATCAGAAATCGTTCAGGCCTTCACCTTCTCCTCTATCCACCCGCGGATGACGTCAAATGCCTGCCGCCTGTTGGTTTCGAACATCATGAAATGCCCGTTGCCGAGGATACCGCGCGCCTTGAAGTCGACGTTGTCCACCGTGCAACCGGTCTGCTTGAGGAACTCGAGCTTTGACGCAGGATTGCGGCCCGATGCCTCGGCGGTGACGAGCGCAATGGGAATCCCCTGCAGGTTTTTGAGCTTCCGCGGCGGATCCTGTTGCAGTTTGTACGGTTGCCCGCCCTCCGGCGTGACGTCCCGCAGTGAGAGCTGCGACGGATCGGTCACGGGCGGATCGAATACGAACGGCGTTCCGGTGATACCCCATCGCGCCTGACCCGCAAACGGCTGCCAGCCACCTTCGAACTCAACGATGGCCTTGACGAGATTCGGACGCTCGTTGGCGACGAGATACCCGAACGGCCCGCCGGCCGAGTGCACCTGAATGATGGCGGGTCCAATCTTGTCGAGCAGCTCGGCTCCGCGGCTGGCCCACAGACCGTGCGCCATCACATTGTCTGCCGGCGGAGAGTTCTGTCCCGCCTGGAACTGATCGAGCAGCGGATCACCCACGTCGCCCGTTCCCGTCCAGCGACGGTTGGGTCCGACTGCTGCACGACGGAAATCAGCGGCGACCGTTGCGTACGTCAGGTGCGGACCAATCGGGCCGAGCGCGTCCGGATGGTACGGCGATCGGCCGTGACCGGGACGATCGACGAGATAGACCTTGTAGCCCTCCTGCACGTAGTAGTGGGCCCAGCCGGCCTGCTCGCCAATCCCCATGTAATGCAACATCGAGCCGCCGCCACCATGCACCAGTACGACGGGGAAGGGGTGACGCACCTGCGCGGGAATCAGATACTGCACGTACATCTGCCCGGTGACGATGGTGCCGTAGGGCATCTTCTTGGTTTCCGCGCCCACCCAGAAATAGCCCTGATTCTCGAGCTTCATCGCGGTCGAATCGTCTTTGCCCGCCGTGCCGCGCGTCGGAGGCGTCTTCGCTCCATTGGCCGGGACGTTCTTCACGATCCAGTCCGTGATGGGCTTGAGCACCTCGCGGTTGTTCTTTTCCAGCATCATCATGTGACCGTTGCCCCGGAGGCCATGATTGATGAGGCGCAGCTCTTCGGCCTTGACGCCGGCCTGCTTGAGATACGCAATGGCGCCTGGATTCCCAGGCGACGCAAACGACGCATCGGCTGTGACGATGACGACCGGAATGTTGCGGAGGTTCTTGAGCTTGCGCGCGGGCTCGGCCTGCAGGAAGTACGGTTGCACGCCAGGCTCCGGCGCTTCGACACGAACGGTTTTGATCTCGGACGGATTTGAAACCGGCGGATCGTACGCCACCGGGATCGACGACAGACCCCACACGTTCGCACCGTTGAACGGCGTGCCGCCGCCTTCGATGGCAACAATGCCCTTGACCAGGTTCGGCCGTTCTTCGGCAACGAGCCATCCGAACGGACCGCCCGCCGAGTGCGTCATGATGATCGCGGGACCAATCTTGTCGAGCAGCATGGCGCCGCGCTGACGCCAGATCATGTGTTGTGGGTCGGGTCCGCCCGCTGGCGATCCGGTTGGGCCAAGCACAGGGGGCGGACCGGCTGGTCCGGCTCCGCGTCCGCCCGGTGCACCGCCGGGTCCACCAGGACCACCACGTCCACCCGCTGCGGGCGCGCCGCCCGGTGCGCCCGCGGGAGCGGCCACTGGTCCGAGTGGACCAGCATTGCCAGGACCGCCGTAACTGCCACCCTGCGACGCCACCATCTGAGAAAGATCCGGCGATCCAACCTCGCCCGTTCCCGGCCACTGGTTGTGCGCTTTGCGCAACGGACCTTCGTTGGGTGTCAGTGAATTAGGCGGCGTGAATCGACCCGAGAGCGTTTCGAGCGTGAGCGCCGTCGGTCCAAACGCGCCGTGCACTTCGGGATGGTATGGCGCGCGACCGTGTCCCGGCCGATCGACGATGTAAACCTTGTAACCCTGTTCGAGAAGAATGGTCGCCCAGCCCCGTCGTCCGTCGGGTGTTCCCATCCAGTCGAGACCCTGACCGCCCCCACCGTGCACCAGCACGATCGGATACGGATACTTCACCTGCGCGGGAATCTGATACTCGACGTACATCTGCTGGCCGTTGGTGACCGTGCCGCGAGCCAGCTCGGCGCGTTCGACGCCAACGAAAAAATAGCTCCATTCCGCGATATCGAGTGGAGGGCCGGCCGATGCCGCAGCGACCTGCGCGAAGAGCTCCGCCGGATCGGCCATCGTGGCGCCGAGCCAGGCGCCGCCAATTCCCGCGGCCGTCGTGCGCTGCATGAAGTCGCGGCGGCTGATCCCGCCACTAAGGTAGCTTCGGTACAGATCCTTCACGCGATCGTTTTGCGAAGTCTTCGGCATATGCGGCTCCATTCGGCGGGTCTAAAGACCCGCCGCTACGTTATGAGATGGTGAAGGCACGATTCTACAACAGTACGTAGGGCGGACCCGTTGGGTCCGCCGGCCGGACGGCTACCGTTTCTATTGTAAAATTCCAATCGAATGCGTTTGCGCCTTGATTACGGCTCCGACGGGCTCGACGTCACGCTGCCCGAAGAACGTGTCGTTGTGATCCAGCCGGCGCACCGTCCCGCGCTCGAAGATGCCGACCAGGCGCTCGTTGCCGCCATCAAAGCGCCCATCGGATGCGCGCCGCTGTCCGAAATTGCGCGCCGGGGCCGCAAGGTCGCCATTTCAATCTGCGACATCACGCGGGCCCAGCCGCGCCAGGAAATGCTGGCGGCCGTCCTGAGTCAGATGCCGGCGATTCGTCCCGAGGACGTCACGATCCTCATTGCAACGGGCACGCATCGCACGAACACACAAGACGAGCTCGAACTGATGGTCGGCCGCGAGATCCTCAGCCGCTACCGCGTCATCAATCATGATGCCCGCGACAACTCGACGCTTGAATCTGTCGGCCGCACCACGACAGGCGCGCCGATTCTTCTGAAGCGCGACTGGCTGCAGGCCGACGTGCGTATCACGACGGGCTTTGTGGAGCCGCACTTTTTTGCCGGCTTCAGCGGCGGACCCAAGATGGTTGCGCCAGGACTGGCGGGTCTCGAGACCGTCATGACGCTGCACAACGCCGAGCGGATTGGTCATCCCAAGGCCACATGGGGCATCACGGTCGGGAATCCAATCCATGACGATGTGCGCGAGATTGCCAGGATGACGGGTGTGCACTTCGCAATTGATGTGACGCTCAATCGCGAGCAGCGCATCACCGCGGTGTTTGCCGGCGATCTGTTCGAGGAACATGCACGCGCCTGCGAGGTGGCCAAACGCGAAGCCATGCGCGAGGTGGCCAACCCGTTCGACGTGGTCCTCACGACCAACTCGGGGTACCCGCTCGATCAGAACCTCTATCAGGCAGTCAAAGGGATGTCGGCGGCGTCGCGTGTCGTCAAACCCGGCGGGACAATCGTCTGCGCAGCCGAATGCCGCGACGGTCTGCCCAACCATGGCTCGTACGGCAAGGTCCTGGCCTCGCAGCCATCGCCGCAGTGTCTTCTCGATATGATCAGGAAGCCTGGCTACGCAATGCCGGACCAGTGGCAGGTGCAGATTCAAGCGCAGATCCAGCTGGCGGCAAAGGTGCTCGTCAAAACACGCGGGCTGTCACACAGCGAGCTGCAGGCGGCACACTTTCAGCCGATTGACGATGTCGAGTCGGCCGTGTGCGACGCGTTGCGTGCGGCCGGGCCGGAATCGACCTTGTGCGTGTTGCCCCAGGGGCCTCAGACGATCCCGTATCTGAGCTGACGCTCGCGGCGCTAGGCTTTCGGCTTTAGGCTTTAGGCTCTCGGGATTCGGGATCGGGATTCGGGATTCGGGATTCGGACAGGAGGAATTGATGAAGCGGATACTCGTGCTGTTGCTGATGGGGACCCTCACCGCCGGCGCAGGCGTGTATGCTCACCATTCGTTTGCGGTGGATTACTTCGAAGAACAGTCGGTCTCGATTCAAGGGGAAGTAGAACAGTTCCAGCTCAAGAACCCTCACTCGCTCCTGTACATCAAGGTCAAGGACGACAAAGGGGAGTTGCAGACCTACTCGGCGGAATGGGGTGGGTTGACGCGACTCGAACGTCGAGGAGTGACGGCCGACACCTTCAAGCCGGGCGACTTCGTGATCATCACCGGCAGCCCGGGCCGCAAGGCCTCCGAGCGGCGGATTCACTTGAAGGGTCTGCACCGGCCATCAGACGGGTGGCGGTGGCCGCAGGCGCAGAGAAGCTCCCAATAAGCGGGTCTGGCGCGAGGCTCTCGGGTCTCGGTGGTTAAATCTTTCGCGCTTTCACGACGAGCGCCCCACCGAAATATCTCAGCGGCGTCCGGCCGAACCGCTCGAGGAACCGTCCCACTTCAATGCAGAAGTGGGGGAACCGGCTCTTGATCACTTCGGGGAACACGTCGAACCGGTAGAAGACGGTATCTTCAATCTCGAACCCGCGCGACTCGAGCATCTTGCGGAACTTTCGGGGCGAGTGGTAGCGCGCCGGGAACATGGCGGGCTTCGAGGGTTCCGGCCGCGACTTCTTGATCGCAGCTTCAATGCTTCCCACAAGACGACCGATGACTGGCAGCGCCTGAAGGATGTTTCTCGCCAGGACGATGGGCTTCGAGAGGTTCCGCGCGTTTCGGACCGCGATGATCATCGCGCCGCCGGGCTTGAGCACGCGGTGGATCTCGGCAA
The DNA here is from genome assembly GCA_036556585.1 of Vicinamibacterales bacterium. GTDB lineage: Bacteria > Acidobacteriota > Vicinamibacteria > Vicinamibacterales > JAMQPK01 > DATBJG01. The sequence goes on along the minus strand of DATBJG010000354.1, from coordinate 7,402 downwards.
TCGCGTTGTCGTCGCTGAACAGGTACTCGATCACCGCGGCCGCCACGACCATGTCGAAGCTGCCATCACGGAACGCCAGCCGCTCGATGTCTTCCACCGCAAGCGGCGCCGGCTTCGCACCGCGCCCCCGGAACAGCGCTCGGCTCGCGGCGACCATCGAGCTCGAGTAGTCAACCCCAAACACCTGGAACCCGAGCTGACGCAGATCGAAGAGCAGCCGACCGCTGCCGCATCCGATGTCCAGCATGCGGCCTCCCTTGGTGTCGGCCATCTCGAGGATCCGGTGGTGCCTGACCAGGATGTCCGGATACTGGCGCCGTTCGACGGGCGTTTCGTAGTTCTTCTCGTGATAGATCGCCGCGAGGCCGGAGAAGTGGTTGTCTACGCGAGCCTTTCGCTCGGCCGCTGTTTCGGTCTGGATCTGCTCGGCAGACATACTCATCAGCACCTCTATTGGGTCGCGTGGGGCCTCGCCCCTGCTCGCTCGAAAGCACCGCGAGCTTCGGCGTAGCTCGCCATCGGACTCCTTTTTGCAAGCCGCCGGCCACACCAGCGGCGATCGCGGAGTGTGAGGGCTAAAGCAAACAGGACGCCGCTCTTACTGTCGGAGAGTTATGGCGGCGCCAGGGCAGAACACCGAGGTTCGGTCGATGACTTGGCGACAAAAGTCTGCGTGACGGAGGTCTTTAGTCGGCCGGTGCGTGGTATTCGGCCAGCCCAGCTTCTACCACAGCGGCCATGGACGAAGGACACAGAGTGAATACTTTGTTTCTCTGGGTTCTCTGTGTCCTTCGCAGTGGTGAAAAGCTGAGCCGGTTTTGAAGCGAGCGAAGCGAATCGTTCGTCCGTGTGACTATCGACTCGGCAATGCAAACACGAAAATATTGTTGACCGTGCTTGGCTGATACTCCGGCGTAAAGCCAAGCACTCCGCCCGTGGCCAGCGCGCTGCCGGTGCTGACGGCGACGTACTGCTTGCCGTCCACCGCGTACGTGATCGGATAGCCCGTCACCTGCGAGCCCAGGTTGATCTCCCACAGCACTTTGCCTGTCGACTGATCGAACGCGCGGAAGCGGCCGGCCGCGTCGCCGCCAAAGAGCAGTCCCCCTCCGGTCGCGACGAGCGACGTGGTCCCCGCCCGCTGCTCGTACTTCCAGGTCGTCTTGCCCGTCTCCGCCGAAATGGCGTGGATGGTGCCGACGTTCTTGGTGCCGGGTGTGATCTGGTTCTTGGTATCGATCTGATAAAGCGTCGGCTTCTCGATGGCGGTGACGTTGGAGCAGGTGTTCTGCAGCGGGTAGTACATCGTGTTGGTGACGGGGCTGTACGCACCCGCCTGCCAGTTCTTGCCGCCGTTGAGGCTGGGGCAGACGAACCGCTGCTGTCCCGTGGCCGTGAACAGCGTTTCCGGATTGACCGCCACCTGTCCCGTTGCGCCGTCGATGTTGCCGATGACGTTCTGCTGGACGGTTGGTGTGGCCCACAGGAACTCGCCGGTGGCACGGTCGAGTGTGTACACGACGCCCGTTTTGCCGGGAATTCCCGTCACAACGCGCCGCTTTTCACCCGGCTTGAGTCGCGGGTTGATCCACGTCACGTCCGCCTTGCTTGGCGTGACGGCCGTGTCCACCAGCAGACGTTCGAACGGATGATCCAGGTCCCAGTGATCGATGATGTGCTGGTAGTACCACGTGATCTTCCCGGTGTTGGCATCCAGCGCGAGCGTCGAGTTGTGATAGAGGTGCTTGTTTTCGTTGCCGCCCAGAAAGAATTTTGGCGCAGGCGACGACACGGAGGTCCCGATGTAAATCATGTTGAGCTGCGGGTCGTAGCTCGGGACCATCCACGTTCCCACGTGACGCCGTTTCTCCATGGGCACGTCGCCCCACGTTTCGCTGCCAGGTTCGCCGGCGGCAGGAATCGTGCGCGTGCGCCAGAGCTCCTTGCCGGTTTTCGCGTCGTGCGCGGTAATGACGCAGGCTTCGGGACCGGCCGCAGGCTCGCATCCCCGGCCTGAAATGATCTTGCCGTTGGCAATGATCGGGCCCGAGGTCTGTTGCGCCGCCAGTTTGTGATAGTCCGCAATCTGCGTTTCCCAGACCAGCTTGCCGGATTCGGCGTCGAGCGCGTAGACGTAGTCGTCGGCGCTCGTGTCGATGATGGTGTTGCCGTAAATCGCAAAGTTGCGGTTGATGGCAGGGAACGGGATGAACTTGTTGAGGTCCTCAGGCAGTTTGCGCTTGTACTCCCAGATCAAGTCGCCCGTCGCGGCATTGATTGACTGCACGACGTCGAGCGGGTTCGGCATGTACATGACACCGTCGTGCACGAGCGGCGTGCCTTCCTGGATCCCTGGTGCCAGACCGCGCGTCCACACCAGTTTCAAATCGGCCACGTTGTTGCGAGTGATCTGATCAAGCGGGCTGTAGCCCCAGCTGTTGAGCGTACGACGCCACATCAGCCAGTCGCCGGCTGGCGGATTCTGCAGCATCGCATCGGTCACCGGGACGAACGGCTTCTGCGCGGCCAGCGGAAGAAGGCAACCCAGGACGAACACCAGAGCCACCAGGATCTTGAAGCGCTGCATCGGACTCCTCTCTTAGCGGGAATTCTTCGTGAGGGACCTATTGTCTACTCTCGCGCGGCTATTTTCCACCAAAGAGGCGTTTGAAGCCCTTGCCGATTCCTTTGGCGCCCTGGACCACCGGATTGCTCCTGGTCCCGTCATCCTTCTCGTCATTCTTTGGCGTGGGCGTGGGCTTGGGGGCCAGGGCATTTTCGATCACGGCGCCGGTCTGGGCTCCAACGATGGCCGTGGTCTGTGCGCCCGCGGTCCGCGCGAAATGCGAGGCGAGGTCCGACGTGATGCTGTCGGCAAGCGTGGTGCCAAAACCCTGCTGGTCGCGCGCCACCGCGAGCCGGACCGATCGGGGCGCCGTCACGGTCGTCTGAGAGTTGAAGGATGCCAGCAGGCCGGAGGCGGTTCGTCCACCCTTGCACAAGTCGAAGGGGCTCGACGCGCTGTACGTCCGCAGATCGTTTTCGAGCTGCCGGTAGACGGCCGGCACGATCGCGTACTGGGGATTGGGGACGAAGTACAGCCCTTCGGCAAGCAGGTTCGATCGACAGTCGAGGCCGGTGCTCGTCGGGAAGACCTCAATCGTCCCGCGGAGTGTTCCCCGCGCGGGCAGAATGATTGTCGTGGGGACGGTCCGCGAGAATGCACCCATGCCAATATTCTCGAGATAGATCTTTGCGTTGAGCGCCTCCACCCCACGCTTCTGACCTGAGGGTGCGAAAAACCGGCTGCGGCCGGACACCTGAACGATCCCTTCCGCTGATCGCCCTTTCAATTCAAAGCGCGTGGGCGTTTCTTCGGGTTTTTCCGCCTGAATCAGGTCGATGAACTCGCCGCTCACATCATCCACGTAGATTCGCGACTGCGTTGTCTGAATCACGCCGTTGCCCGAGTTGCTGGGGGTCTCCTCGACATACGCAACCCTGACGCGCTCGAAATAGATGGCATCGCTCTGGTAGGCGCCGCTCAATACCTTGTCGCGATTTTCCGGCTTCACCGAGTCCAGGAATTTCTTCCAGTTGACCTCGTGCACGAGCGACTGTTCGACCAGCACGTCGGCGCCGCGGATGACGACTTCGTCGAAGTGCAGTCGTTTGGTGACTAAACTGGTCACGAGACTCTTCACCTTGACGTTGAACTCGATCTCATCGGCCGTCAGCACGGGTGCGGAATGTTGATCCCGGACGAGACGCACCTTGCGCGCAACGCCGCGTGGCCCCCAGAGGTGCAGCTTCCACTCCTCGGCCTCGAACCGCACACCAAGATTACCGATCATCAGGGGCACGCCCTGATTCATCACGAAGCTGAGGAGCGAGTATTCAGCGAGAGGGACGATGAAGGTGAACAGCAGCGCCAGCGACCACCGGATTCCAAGTCTCTTCCACCAGATGAGGAAGAACTGCGCTCCGTGCAGGCTGAAACCGAGCGCTTCGATGTTCTCGTACCAACGTTCGAAGCGCATCCGGATGCGCGTCAGCCAATTGGGGCGCTCGGGTGATTTTTTCTTGGACCCACGCGAACGCGTCGCCATTCGAATAGAAATCCCGTGAAAAAATGTGAAGGCCGGATCGTCAATCTACCACATCTCTGATGGGAGATGGGGCCGATAGCGCGGGATGGGGGATCCCTAGTTCCCCTGCTTCCCTAAATTCCTCATTCGCCCCATCCGCATATCCTCCTTATCCCCTCGTCCTTATCCCCTCGTCCGCCCTATTTGCGCACGCCGCGACGACGGGCGAGGATGGCGTCGGCGTCGGGAGCGGCCATGACAACCGATTCCATGTGTTTGCAGAAGTCGGGTTCGCCGCTGACGGTGCGCAGCTGGGAGAGAAAGGGTTGAATCTTGCCGAACGTTGCGAATATCTCACCGTGTGCCGCGCGGAATGCATCGCCGTCGATGGCCCCGGTGGTGACGAGCGATGCCGCCATGTCCCAGTACCCAAGCACCATCCGCACCGACGCATTGCGTTCGCTGCCCATGACTGCCACGAACTGCTCGAAGTTGTCGGGGTTGAAGTCGAGCAGAAACCAGCTGCGCGCTTCCCTGAGCGTGGCCTCGCGGCGAAGATCGAAGAGTTGCAGGTTGAGCGTTGCGCTTTCAAATGGTGTGGGCATCGGCATCGATCCTACCCTGCCATGTCAAACCGAAGGACCTTGAACCGCGACCGGATAGAGGACAATACTGCCGGTGGGCGGCCGTCTGTTTTTCACACACGGCTGGTCCAGGGAGTTGCTCATTGAAGAATTTCGCGATGACCGGCGTCAGCGGCTTCGTGGCGCCCCGTCATCTCAAAGCCATTTACGATACGGGTAATCGCCTCGTTGCGGCCGTCGATCCCCATGATGCGGTAGGCAGACTGGATCAATACTCCTTCGACGTCCGGTTCTTTACCGAAATCGAGCGCTTCGATCGTCACCTGGAAAAGCTGCGCCGCGGACCCGAAGGCGAGCGCGTCAACTATCTCAGCATCTGTTCTCCAAACTACCTCCACGATGCGCATATCCGGCTGGCGCTGCGGGCCGGCGCCGATGCGATCTGCGAAAAGCCGCTCGTGATCAACCCGTGGAACCTGGATGCGCTGCAGGAAATCGAGTCGGAAACCAAACGCCGTGTCAACACCGTGTTACAGCTGCGCTGCCATCCGGATCTGGTCGCGCTCAAAGCCCGTCTCGATGCGGAGCCGGCCGATCGCAAGCACGAGGTGACACTGAGCTACATCACGGCGCGCGGCCGCTGGTACGCCGTCTCGTGGAAGGGATCTGAAGAACGATCGGGTGGAGTGGTTACCAATATCGGCATTCATTTCTTCGACCTGCTCCTCTGGTTGTTCGGCTCCCTTCAGGTGTGCGAGGTGAACCTGCGCCAGCCGCATCGCGCGGCTGGCTACTTCGAACTCGAACGTGCTGCCGTGCGCTGGTTCCTGTCCACCGATCCATTCGACCTGCCGCCCGAATCGGTGGCGCAGGGGCGGAAGACGTATCGCTCCATACAGGTTGACGGGGCCGAGGTCGAGTTCAGCGAGGGATTTGTCGACCTGCACACCACCGTCTATCAGCGAATTCTCGACGGCCAAGGTCACGGCATCGAAGATGCGCGTCCGTCAATTGCGCTGGCGCATCAGATCCGCCACGCGCTCGTCACGACCGCGCCCACCTCGCCGCATCCGCTGCTTCTCCACGCGCTGAGCTGAGATGGCCGACTACTTCGTTCACGAGTCGTCTTACGTTGACGACGGCTGCGAGATTGGTGATGGCACCAAAATCTGGCACTTCAGTCACGTCATGTCCGGATCTCGCATCGGGCGCGGCTGCAACATCGGTCAGAACGTCGTGATTTCGCCGGGCGTCGTCATCGGAGACAACGTCAAGATCCAGAACAACGTGTCCGTCTACACGGGCGTGATATTGGAAAATGACGTGTTTTGCGGGCCCTCGATGGTGTTTACGAATGTTTTGACGCCCAGGAGCCATGTGTCGCGCAAGCACGAGTACCAGGAGACGCTCGTCAAACGCGGCGCGAGCCTTGGCGCGAACAGCACGATCGTCTGCGGTAACACGATTGGCCAGTACGCATTTATCGGCGCCGGTGCCGTCGTCACAAAGAACGTCCCGGACCATGCGCTGGTACTCGGCAATCCCGCGAAAATTGCCGGCTGGATGTGTTCGTGTGGACTGAAACTGGTGACGGGGGCCGCGGTTCCCGTCACGGCAACATGTGGTAGTTGCGGCGCCGCCTACATTCGAACAGGAGATCAGGAGATTCGGAGATCAGGAGATCAAGAGTAATGTGGTTTCGGTTGATCGTGGTGCCCATATCTTTCGTTTTAGGTGCCGTCCTCGTGCTGGGTTTGCGGCCGTTTGTCGCTGCCCAGGCGCCCGTCCCACAGGCGCTGGACGCGCGCGCGAGCGATCCGGTCACGCTGGGTTGGATGGTGGGGACACCTCCGCCGCCGGACAAGCTGGTTCGCTTTTCCGATGGCAGCTGGTTCCGGTTTCCTCAAACGCGTTGGTCCTTCTCCAACATCCGGCAGCTGATGCCGACGAGAGTCGTCGGTCGAGGCGACGGTCTGGCAACCGCGCTGCCCAGGGCAGAGCGTGCGGACATCGACAAGGTGACCTTTCAGCCACTCGGCCGCACCGACTCGATGAGCTGGGCGCAGTCTCTGGCCGCGAACTATACCGACGGCATCCTGATCCTGCACCGCGGGCGCATCGTTTACGAGCGTTACTTCGGCGCGCTCGCAGCGGATCGGCAGCACATTGCCTTCTCGGTCACGAAATCGTTCGTGGCAACCGTCGCGGCCACGCTCGTCGCGGAGGGGGCGCTCGCCGACGAGGTCAAGGTGGCGAGCTACCTGCCCGAGCTGCGCGACACCGGGCTTGGCGACGCCACAATTCGTCAGCTCCTGGATATGACGACGGGAGTCGATTACTCGGAGGATTACGCGGATCCGAAGTCGCCGGTCTGGGAGCTCACACGGGCCGGGGGATTCCTGGCGCGTCCTGCGGACTATACGGGGCCCGAGTCGTTCTTTGACTTCCTCAAGACGGTCAAAAAGGCGAAACCGCACGGCGAGACGTTCGCGTACAAGACCGTGAACACCGACACGCTTGGTGCCGTCCTGGGGCGGGTCACCGGCAAGGGGCTGAGCGACCTGCTGCGCGAGCGCATTTTTTCTCTCATAGGCGCCGAACAGGACGCGTACTTCACCGTGGACCCGGCGGGTGCCGAGTTCGCCGGAGGCGGGTTGAATCTCGCGCTTCGGGATATGGCGCGCTTTGGCGAGATGATGCGGCTCGAAGGGCGATACAACGGGCGGCAGA
>DATBJG010000353.1:0-2376 GCA_036556585.1 Vicinamibacterales bacterium | reverse complement strand
CGTGTTGTTCTCCAGATTGGCGGCCCAGTGGTCCGGTCCGCCCACCTTCGTGAGGTGGACCCGTTCGCCGTCCACGGTGTATTCAAGCCAGTGTTCGTACTCGAGACCGCGGAGCACGCCCAGGTTCGTCCGGAAGAATTTTGCGGATATCTCATACGTGCCGCCGACCTGAATCGTGGGCTTCGCAAGAACTCCCCCGACGGTCCCGAACGGCAAGCCCTCGACATGTTTGTCCTGCGAGGCTTCCTGCGGGATGCGGTAGACCTCCGCGCCTGGACTGACATCAGAATCTCCCACCGCGAGGGAGCTGACTTTTCCCGCCGCGCTTACATACTGCTCCATCAGCGTGGCGGAAACGCCAAGGACGTCAGCCACGTTGTCGAACCCATACGCGGAATCGTCCGGAGGCAGAAGCGTTCTGGCCTCCACCTCGAGGTCGAGCAAATCGCGAATGACGTTGGCGTACTCGGTTCGGTTCAAGCGGTGAAGGGCTGGACGACCAGGGTTCGGCTTCGCCAGCGCCGCCCGGTCGAGCGTGTTCGACAGTGTGGCCACGAACGCGGTCCGCGTGGCGGTATCTGGATGCCGCGCACCGGGAGGTGGCATCATGCCCACCTGTACTTTTCGAATCGCCTTTTCCCACACGTCAGCGCCGGCGGGGAGGTTCTCGAAATCCTGCGTGTCGAGCGCGAGACCGGCGGTCTTGGTTCGCTCGTTATGGCAGGTGATGCAGTACTGCGTGACGAATTGACGTACGGCGGGGCCTGACGACATGGATGCCGAGCCGCCGCTCGGAGTCGGACTCTGAGAGGGCGCCGCCTGCGAGACGCTCCAGGCGGACATCGCGATCCAAGACAGAATGCTAACCAAAACACTCACGCGCGCGCGCATTCCGCCCTCCGCGCAACCCAGGATTTCTTTGCGCACACTCTTGTGTGCGCAGGTTATCCCGGCCTTTGATGCCCCTCACCGACGTTTAGGACGCCGACGAAATCAAGTGATGTTAACTCATAGAAAACATTAGAGTATGAACTGTCGAGTGTCAATACACAAACCGGGTCAGATGCCCCCGCTGCTTGGGATTTGGCACGCAGCCTCTTGGCCCCGGAACCTGCTGAGTTAAAGCGGATGGCCGGTCGCACAGGGCGGCATCTCGAGCGTCGGGCCATCGTCGCCGAGGCTCACCGTCGCGGCCGGAAGGTGGCGGCCCATGGCGTGGCCGATACCGACATTCGGCTCGGGCTGGAGTACGGCGTGGACGACTTTCAACACCTGGGCGCGGCCACTCCCGAATTACCGCCCGATCTCGAGGCCGCCATCCGTGAACGTGTCAGGACAGGCCCTCCGCAAGATGACGTCTGACGCGGCGCGGGCGATGGGCGTCGAGCGCGAGACAGGAACAATCGGCGAAGGCAAGTACGCCGATGTCATTGCCGTGCGAGGCGACCCGTTTCGACACATCGACGTGTTGCGGCGCGGACCGGCAATGCTCGTGTTTGGGGGCATCCTCGTATTCGTCATGTTCGGGCAGCTGGTCGCCGATCCCATGTTCGTGGCCACGAGCGCCATCCTCCCACGCACCGGACTGCTGATCGCGCTGCTCTTCTTGCCGGCGGCTGCGGACAGGTACTCGATCGATGTGGCCCGGCGCAGCCATCGGATCCGGGGGCGCCAAGCGGCTCGAGCCGATCATGCCGGATAGGCTGACGCTCTCTTCAATCGCGACCTCAACCCCTCTGCTCCTCGCGCAGCACTGGACCAAGGTTCCTCTGACCGGCATTCCGCTCACGCCCGACGGCAAACCGGACATGTTCGCGCCTGTGCCCCGAACGCCCGCTCCCTGCGCCACGACACAGAGTTGATGGAGTTCATCTGCAACGAGAACAACCGCGACCTCGAACACTTGCCCGGCGGATCCCCGCGCTGACCCGGAATTCCTGAAGCCAGTCCACGGTTCGGCTGAAGCCAACCGAATCCTCTGCTCCTCTTGCTTCAAGCGCTCGATTCTGATCGGACGCTATCCTCCCACCAGTCCGGTGGCTCTACGCGACCTTCTGTGAGCGTCCAGTACTCCCGCAGTTCGCGGCACTGACCACCGTCCGTGAATAACAAGAAGAACTCACCGGCCAGCGTGATTGGCGCGCCGCTGTTGCGCAGATTGACCCACCACTCCACTGCCACGCGACGGTCGCCGACGATCAAGGGGCCATAGCGCATCTCAATCTCGCTCTGGGTCGCAGTGACCGTCGCCCAGTACCGCTGGATAGCCTCACGTCCGACGAACGGTGCCTGAAACGGCTGCTCCCGATAGATGGCGTCCTCGGTAAACAACTCGCCAGCATCGGCGGCATTTCGTTCGATCCAAGCACGACGATA
>DATBJG010000352.1:0-7023 GCA_036556585.1 Vicinamibacterales bacterium | reverse complement strand
TCCGAACAGATCGAGATCCTGGGCGTAGAGGTGTTCCTCGTCGCGGAAGCGCAGCCCAGGATCGCCCCCTCCAGCCCAGCGATCCTCGATGCGCGCAATCCCCCGCTCGTAGAAGGCCATGGCGCGGGCTGTGGCATCGCGAGCGCGGATGACACGATCGTGCCACACAGCAAGGGCAATGAATGCGACGACCGGCAGTCCAATCCAGCCGGGCGAGATGACGCGCATCCAGAGGGCGAGCCATCCAACGACGACGAACGTGGCAACAACGGCGAGCCGGGAATAACTCAGCCGCTCGTCGAGCCCCAGCCATCGCGCATGGGCCACGGTCCTTGCCGCCAGTCGTGCCTTGTACTCTTCGAGGGGGGACAGCAACAAAGCAAGAGCGGGCCCGGCAAACCGGACCCGCTGGAATGGTTAATTCGCGGCGAGCGCCCGATCGATCGCGCTTCGCAGTTCGGCAGCTTCAGGGGTGACCGGGCTTGGGAAGAACGCGACGATCTTGCCATCTTTGCCGACGACGTACTTGCTGAAGTTCCACGCCGGCAACTTACCTGATGTACCAAGATACTGATAGATGGGCGACTGATCTGCTCCAGCCTTGGTGACGAGCTTCGAGAACATCGGAAACGTGACATCGTACGTCAGCCGGCAGAACTCGCCGATTTCGGCTGCGGTCCCCGGTTCCTGCCCTCCAAAGTCATTGCTGGGAAATCCCAGTACCGAAAAACCGCGGCCCTTGAGATCGCGATGGAGTTTCTCGAGGCCTTCGTATTGCGGCGTAAACCCGCATTTGCTCGCCACGTTTACGACAAGGGTCACCTTCCCCTTGAACACGCCAAGGTCTGCAGGTTTGCCATCAAGGTACGTGGTCTTCAGATCGTAGAAGGAATTCACACTGCTCTTTCCAGGAGTCTGCTGGGCCAGGCCGGTCACAACGGCCATCGTCACAACACTTCCAACCACTGCAATGCACGCGACAAGCTGACCGAGAGTCCGGCTCATGAAATGACCCTCCTCAGCGGCCCACGTTACTCCACTTGACGTCTGGCCTGCAATTCCTGGTCGAGCCTCATGGCCACGGCCTGGGCTATCAACCAGGCGATTTCGGTCTGTACGGCCAGCGTGTCCCCAAGCTCGCGATCGTACACCTCAGCCCAGGCGTGCGTTTCATCCCCGGCATCGACGAGCTGCGCGGCAATCCTGACCCGCGTGCCAGCCTGCCGTACACTTCCTTCGAGCAGATAGTCGGCGCGAAGTGTTCGCCCGATTTCTGCCATGCTCTTTCCGCTGCATTCGACGAGTCTCACCGATGTGCGCGCGATCACACCAACCGCCGGCGGAGAGTGCCGGGCGAGCTGTGTAATAGTTTCGTCAGTCAATCCGTCACTGAAGAAATCCTGCGGTGGCTCCTCCCCTAAACGGGCAAACGGCAGCACCGCGACGCGGGCCCGGTCGGGAAAGACCGACAACGTCAGGCCGTTCTCCTCACTGAGCTTCTCGACAGGCGCCACGAACCGATAGCCACGCCGATGCCACGTCTCAACGAACCGAGGCACATCGGCTTCGTCGCCGAGGGCCGTCCGCAGCCGGCGAACAGCGGCGTTCAGACTGTGCTCGTAGTCCACGAAGGTCCCGTCAGGCCAGAGACGGGTCCGAAGCTGCTCGCGAGTGACCACCTCTCCGGGTCGTTCGAGTAGTGCGGTCAGCACGCGCAATGGCTGTTCCTGGAACGGCAGGCGGATACCGGACTTTCGAAGCTCGCCCGACCGCAGGTCCACTTCGAACGACCCAAATCTCACGATGCGTGTCTGGGAATCCACGGCAATGACCTCAGCGTCTTTGAGACCTATACCTCGACCCGATTGTTTGCACTGGCTACATCCGGACCCGGATTCTCAACGGCGCCAACGGCACCCGGGAGTAATACAATTCCGGATATTGCCCGCATAGAATTGGAATATTGCAGCAATATAAGATTGACCATGAACCCTGTCAAGTGACATATTGTATGTATGACAATCGTCATCCCGCGCAAGAATGAGCGACGCCAGCCCATTTACCGCGAGATTGCCGATGCCATTGACAAAGAAGTGCAGGCGGGGCGCGCAAGGCCCGGCACTCGCCTCCCCACTCAACGAGCTCTGGCGCGACAACTGGGCGTGACGCTCACCACAGTGACCCGTGCCTACGAGGAAGCGCAGCGCCGTGGACTCGTGGCGGGTGAGGTCGGGCGCGGGACATTCATCCAGGCTCAACGCGGACACGAGCACACCGGACCGCAGGACGAGTCGGCGCTCATCAACCTCAGTACCAACTCCCTGATGCCCCTGGCCCATGCCGCGGAGCTTGCCGATCATCTGGCGACTGCGGTGCCGCGAAGCACGAGCCTTGGAGTGCTCGACTATCAGCCCGCCGCGGGAACACCTCGCAGTAGGACCGCGGGCGCGACCTGGATTGCGAAGACAGGGCTGGAGGTCAGCGCCGACCGTGTCCTCGTGACCGGCGGCGGGCAGCACGGCATCCTCATCACACTGCTCACGCTCACCAAACCTGGCGACGAGATTCTGGTTGAAGAGTTCACGTACTCGAACCTGCGAAAGCTGGCGGGCCAGCTGCAGCGGCGACTCCGACCTGTCAGGATGGATGAACAGGGTCTGCTGCCCGATGCGCTCGATGTCGCCTGCCGGGCAGGCGGGAAATACCTGTACACGATTCCAACGCTTCAGAATCCCACGACGTCGGTGATGTCTGACGCCCGCCGCCGTGACATTGCTGCCGTGGCGCGCAAGCACGGAGTGCTCGTCATTGAAGATGACGTCTACGCGTACCTTCTGCCGGATCTTGCTCCACTGACGAAGTACTTGCCCGAGGACCAGGCCGTGTATATCACGAGCCTGTCCAAGTCGATCGCCCCGGGAATCCGCATTGGCTATGTGGCGGCACCGTCAAAACTCATCGAACCGCTGACGGCATGGATCTCGAAAACGCTGATTACCGCACCGGCCGCGATGGCCGAGATGGCCAACGCGCTCATCACGGATGGCACGGCGGTTCGAATCGTGGACTGGAAGCGTAAGGAGGTTGCGGCACGTCAGGATATCGTCAATCGTGTGCTGAGCGGACATCGATTTCAAACCCACGCATACAGCCCGCATGTGTGGTTCCATTTGCCGGACTCGTGGGAGACTCAGGCCCTTGTATCACAGGCCAGACAGCGTGGCGTCCGTGTGACCGGAGCTGAGAATTTTTCCGCGGATCCCGAAACTCCCGCGCGCGCGATCAGGCTGTGCCTTGGCCCTCCGCGTAGTCGGGCCGTGCTCGAGGATGCGTTGAAACGCCTGGCGAGGATCTTCGTGGGCGTATCGGAACCGCACGAGGTCATTATCTAACTGAACCGAAGCCTCACGCGGCGCTACTGAAGCGGTATTCGCACCGTTCTTATCGTGGGCCCGCCGTTGTCGAGTTCCGGCCAGGCGACCACAAGTTCATCTTTCGCCTGCACCAGCCGCGCAGCGCGCCCCTTCGACATGTCGGCCAGGGTTATGGCAGGCGATCGGGCTCCGCTTTTCTCGATCCGCCGCAGTTTCGACTGCGAGGGCTCACCAAACTCGATCCACGTGACCGCGCTCGACCCGTCCGGCAGCAGCTCGACGTCCACTTCCCCAACGGAACTCTTCTCATCAACGCGAATCGGCGCGTCGAACGACCGCGCACCGTCATGGGAAAACGCCACCAACGCCCGGCCCTGATCGTTGGCAGCCGTAAACCATGCCACAACGACTTCTTGACCCCGCGCACTGATGGCGGGGCCGTTGACCGGGCAGCCGTTGATCTTCCAACCGTCAGCGTGGACGGTCACCGGGGCACTCCAGCGACCAGCTTCAAGCCTCGCCACCGACGTGTCGCGTATCTCATCGCCCGTCCGGTCCCGGTACGCCACCAGGATGCCATCAGGTGTCGCCACGGCGGAAAGGGGGCAACAGTCGCACACCCGTGAGTCGACCAAAGTTTCGGCGACTTGCTTCCCGTCGAGACCATAGGTGGCCATCCAGAGGTTCATGCTGCCGGCATTGCCGTCAGATGCGGCGGTCGCACGACCATCCAGCCAGACGAGCCCCAATCCGGCACCGGGCGCCTGAAAGAGTGATGCAAACCCATGTTGCACCTGTTTTCCGTCGTGATGAGGATATTGAGGAGGCGACCAGGTTGAGCCTGAATCCTTTGACCAGGAGAGTGGGAGTTTGTACGACTCCCCATCGGAGCCGTCCACCTGGAGCCAGTGTGCCGCAAGCGTCCCATCGGCGAGAGCGACCACCGACGGAACGTCGGCGGTATTGACCATCAAATCTTCGCCTTCAATCACGGTGCGGGCCGCCGTCCATCCTGCAGCCGTTCTCTCGGCAAACCTCAACGACGCGTATGTTTGGTTCAGAGTAAGCCAGCTGAGAATTACGCGACCAGACTGCGCCGTGAGTTGCGCGGAGACACTGCTGTAGCCGGTGGGAGATTTCAGCTCTTCCACTTTCCAGCCGGGATCTGGACCTGCCGTGACTGGCTGTTCGACTGCGGACTTGGTGGGCTCCGCGGTCTTTGTCGCCATCTCCTCGGTTGCACAGCCAATCGAGACGGCCATGATGAGCGACGACACGACGATCGTTCTCATGTTTTGGACTCGCAGTTCCTCGCGTGTGGACTTCCACGTCGAAAGCCCCGAGCGCGCGCGGAGCGGCAGTATGGCAGTCAAATGCTGCGAGCGTCAATTCACAGAACGCGTGAGAACTGAAAACAGCACAGTTGCAGCGCCCCTCTCGCCTGGAGTAACGTCACGGCGCAAACGACTGGAGGACCCCATGCCGAAGTATCTCTTGCAGGTTACCTACACAGCGGAAGGCACAAAAGGGTTGTTGAAGGACGGAGGGTCGAAGCGTCGGTCAGCTGCTCAGGCACTGGTCAAGAGCCTGGGAGGAAATCTCGATGCGCTGTACTTTGCCTTTGGTGAACCGGACGTCTATGCGATTGCCGATCTACCCGACAACGTGTCGGTCGCGGCGGCCTCTCTGGCGCTGGGTGCGAGCGGCGCGGCAACTGGCAAGACCGTCGTTCTGCTGACGCCCGAGGAACTGGACCAGGCGACAAAGAAATCAGCCAGCTACACGCCGCCGGGACGGTAAGTGGACGGCTTAAGGCTTGGGGCTCAAGGCTTTGGGCTGGGACGCCCAGAGCCTTGGGCCCTGTGTCTTAAGCCTTCAAGAACGCTCGGAGTTCGGCGAGCGTCTGCTCGGGTAGCTCTTCCTGCAGGTTGTGTCCGCCGGGCATCCCCTTCCCTGTCACACTGGACGCACGTTCGCGCCAGATCGCCAGCGGATCGTACAGTCGGCCCACAACCCCCTTTAACCCCCACAATACGAGCAACGGACACGCAATCTTCTTGTTCAGATCCGCTTCATCGTGCCGCAGGTCGATTGTGGCGGCGGCGCGGTAGTCCTCGCACATGGCGTGAACGGCTGCCGGGTCTTTGTAGATCCGCTGATACTCGAGGCTCACCTCAGACGTACCCCGACCTACCCACCGGCCGGGATCGCTGGCGATGACATTCTCCGGGAATGGCGCAGGTTGAATAAACAGGAACCAGTGGAAATAGCTATTCGCGAACTCGAGCGTGATGTGATTGTAGAGGTAGTGCGTGGGGACAATGTCGACGACTGCGGCTTTGGTGACCTTCTCGGGATGATCGAGCGCCATCCGATGCGTCACACGCCCACCCCGATCGTGACCGACCACCGCAAACTTCTCGAAACCGAACTGGCGCATGACCTCAACCTGGTCGAGCGCCATCGCACGTTTTGAATAGTTTGCGTGATTTTCACCGTCCGGTGGCTTGCTGCTGTCGCCGTATCCGCGCAAATCCGTTGCAACGACGGTGTACTCCTTGGCCAGTTCTGGGGCCACGAGTCGCCAGGAAATATGTGATTGCGGAGCTCCATGCAGGAGCAATAGGGGTGGCCCCTGACCGCCGATGACGGTATTGATGACCGCACCCGATGTCTGAACTTTGGAGGCTTTGAATCCTGGGAAAAAGCGATCGGTGCCAGGAGCATCCTGCGACGCTCCGGCACTTGCCAGTCCGCCGACTGCCGCTCCCGCAATGAGCGCCGAAGTCTGGCGAAGCATGTCGCGCCGATCGATTCGAGAAGAAGCGTCGCCCGAGTCACGGGCGTCTGATCGTGAGTGATCCATGGGCATAGGCGCTATTTCATGGCGGCCAGTTTGGCAAGATCTGTCGCCTGGGCAAGATCGTACAGAACCTTCGTGCTCTCGAGTCCGTTGCCCTCCAGCGTCAACAGAAAGCGCTTGCCGACGACTGCATTCAGTTCGCCGTCCTTGGACCCCGAGTTCCACTTCTCCCAGCCGGGATACTCTCCCACCTTCACCGACTTTTCATACCCATCCTCGGTTTCCTTCTCGTAGCCGGCGCTCAGGAACATCGCAAACGGTGCCATGAGGATCTGGTTGAACCCCGAGTCGATGATCTTGGCTTGGATGTTCGCATCGCCTTGGCGGTAGGTCACACTCGCCTCAGAAAACGAGACAGGCGCGGTCATTCGCTCGCCGGTTGGCTTGCCTTTCTCCCACCCCTTGAGGTCGCCGAAAGCGGTCTGGAGATCACGGAAGCTGACGGGATCAACCGGCTTGACGTCAGCGTTCTGCGCCAACTCCTGAAAACCCTTGGCCAATCCTTCAAGGCCTTTGGCTACCTGCTCGGCCCCGCCCGCCACGTTCTCAGCAGCTTTCGAAGCTTCGGTTGCAAGCGACTCGGCCTTCTGCTGCTCTTCAGACTTACCGCACGCTGCGCTGACGACGAGCAGAACGATCACTCCAGGCAGTAACGATCGATGCGACATACGTTCCTCCGGCGCGTAGGATAACACGCTGCTCGGTTGAGCAAGCCGTCATATATACTCACGTTGTCACGCCTGTTCGAGGATCGCATGATGGCTGCGCCTGCGCGTCTGGTGATCG
>DATBJG010000351.1:0-7198 GCA_036556585.1 Vicinamibacterales bacterium | reverse complement strand
CCCTAAGGCTGAACATCCTACACATCTGACAACGGCCGGCCGCCCTTGTTCGTCTACGCGACAGCGTCGCTTTCCGTTGGGCACCGGTCCAGGTCCCATGACTCAGGCCGAGGTGACTCACCTTCTGAAGACTGAAGACCGGCAATTTTCGATCTTGCCAAGATTTCGGCGACGTCCTACCATACTGGCCGAGTATCGGCATACTAGCCATGAAAAATAGTCGATCTCGGCTCTCTAGCCTTGATTTACGACTGATTGCGCGCCTGCAGATCGACGCGCACCGATCGAACACCGATCTTGCCCGCGAGCTTCACGTCGCCGAATCGACGGTTCGCCGGCGGATCAACTGGCTTACCCGGGAGGGTTATATCCAAATTGTGGCGCTGACCGAACCCTTCAAGGTCGGCTTCACCACATGGGCAATGGGCGAGGTCCAGACGGTGCTCCGACAGCGCGATGCTGTCGCTCGGCGGCTCGCTAGGTGCCCAGAGATTTCCTTCGTCGCGGTGACCACGGGTGTCTATGACATCCTTTTCACTGCGGTGTTTCGATCAAGTGAGGAATTCGACACCTTCATCACCAAAGAACTCTCGCGGATTCCGGGCATCAAGCACGTCACCACCGCGAGTATCCTGCGGCTCACCAAGCGGACCTTCGCCTATGGAGTGCCGACCGACCATGACGGCGTCGTTCGGGACCGGTCACCGCAACATCAAACGACAAGGAAGCGAGTCGCTCGGCCAGCCCGGCCTTCCCTCAGCAGCCTAGGCATCCCGAAGGAGCGACCGTGAGTTCCGCGGTCCCGGCTAGCGGCGACCGCCGGTCGCCGGAGAGCGTCACATGACCGGCATACCGCAACGCATCATCGGTCGATTCAAGGCCCGGACTGCGAAGTCCCAGGCGCTTCACGCGCGTGCGTGTCAGGTATTGCCGGGCGGAGACACGCGGACGGGCGTCTACTACGCGCCGTACCCCGCCACCATGGTTGAGGGGAATGGCGCCACGTTGGTCGATCTCGACGGGAACCAATACTTCGACTTCCTTAACAACTACACGTCGCTTGTGCACGGGCATGGGCATCCCGGGGTGATGGCCGTCGTCCGGGAGCAGCTAACGAGAGGGTCGGTGTATGCGTCCCCGATGATCGGGCAGGTGGAGCTGGCTGAACTCCTCTGTGCGCGTGTGCCAGGAGTTGACATGGTCCGGTACACGAACTCCGGCAGTGAGGCGACAATGGTCGCTATCCGGGCCGCGAGGGGATTCACCGGGCGCGCTGGGATCGTCAAGATGCAGGGTGCTTATCACGGCTCGCACGACTTGGCGGTGGCGAGCGGCAACCCTGACAGCGATCGCGGCATTCCCGATGCCGTGCGAGACGATCTCTTTTGGGTGCCATTCAACGATCTGGGTGCCGTAGAGCGACTATTGGCCGAGCATGGCAGGCAGATCGCCGCGGTGATCGTGGAGCCCGTGCCGAATGCCGGTGGCCTGCCCCTTCCGAGGCCGGGGTATCTACGGGGTCTGCGCGATCTCGTGGATCGGCACTCAGTGCTGCTGATCTTCGACGAGGTGGTCACGCTGCGCCTGAACGAAGGCGGATATCAGACCATAGCTGGTGTAATCCCCGACCTCACAGCGATGGGCAAGATCATCGGCGGAGGCTTCGCGGTGGGCGCGTTCGGGGGCAAGCGGGAGATAATGCTGCAGTTCGACCCGAGCCAGAAGGGGCACATCGCCCACTCCGGCACCTTCAACGGGCATGGCCTCACAATGGCCGCAGGGCTCGCGTCCTTGCGGTGCCTTGACCGGGAGGCCATCGACCGAATCAACGAACTGGGCAGGCGACTGGCCATGGGCTTCGACCGCGCGTTTCTCGAGGCCGGCATCCGAGGACGGACGACGCAAGCCGGGTCGCTAGTGCAGATCCATTGGCGGAGCGAGGTAGTCGAGAACATGGGCGATGTGCAGGAGGGCTTCCGGGCTGCTGGGGATCTGCCATACCTGCTACACCTTGAGCTCATGAACCGGGGGATCTTCGCCGCTCCGCGCGGTGAGTACAACACCACCAGCGTAATGGACTCGCGGGACATCGAGCGCGCGGTCGGCATATTCGGAGAGGTTCTTGCCGATTTGAAGCCGCACGTCCAGGAGGTCAACCAGGCCCTGGTATGTCGGTGATGGCGCGTAGCCCAGGGCGGGGCGCCACCCGGCCGGCGCCGGTGCCAAGAAGCGCCTCGCCCACCGAGCTTCAACGGAAAGGACGGACTGCCATGCTGCGAGGGCGCCGACGACTAACGACGCTGGCTGAAGTGATGGCGGTGGCGAGCGTGCTGGCGCAAGCCGCCGAATCCGTGTGGATGCCATCCGGGGAGTGGACGGTATGGCCGCTGAAGTAGGCGCGGCGGTGCGTGGCCGGTACGACTCGGTGGCGCTGACTGCGGCGATCACGGGGGGCGACACGCTGCCCAGCCAGAGTCCCCATATACCGCGCGGAGCCGAGGCGATCATTGCCGAGGCCGTCAAGGCGGCCACGGCCGGTGCCACCTGCGTCCACCTGCATGCCCGGGACGCCGATGGTAAACCTACCAGCTCGGGGACCGTGTTCGAGCGGATGGCCAGGGGGATTCGTGAGCAGTGCGACGTAGTCCTGAGCTTTTCCACCGGCGGTGCCCTGGGCATGAGCGTCGAGGAGCGCCTGGAGGGGATGCACGCCGGACGGCCAGAGATTGCAACCCTTAACCTCGGGACGATGAACTACGAGGGCTATCCGTCCCCCGAGCGCTGGCCCAAGGTGTCCGCGGATTGGGAGCGGAAAGTGCTCGAGCGTTCGGGCGAAGGGGTGTTCGTCAATACACTCAAAACCATCAGGACCTTCGCGGCCGCCATGCGACAGCTGGGCGTCACGCCGGAGCTCGAGGCCTATGATCTCGGTCACCTCTCGATGGCGCGTTTCCTCATCGACGAAGGAACACTCGCGCCGCCCGTCCGCGTGCAGCTGGTCCTGGGGGTTTTGGGAGGCGCGGGAAGCAGCCTCGATGACCTGTTCCTGCTGAAGCAGGCAGCCCACCGCCTCTTGGGCCGGGATCTCGGGAGTCTCGGCGTGGCGGCCATGGGGTACCCCATGGAGTTTCGGCACGTCGCGGTGGCTCTGTCGGAGGGTATGGACTGCCGGGTGGGTTTGGAGGACAGCTTGCGGCTGCGACGCAGCGTGCTAGCTACCAGCAATGCCGAGCTCGTAGGGGTCGCGGTGCAGCTTGCCGAGCTAGTCGGTCGGCCCATCGCGTCTCCGGCCGAGTTCCGCAAGTCGCTTTTACCGTGAGCGGTTGGCGCTCCATCGATTGAGGGAGGAAGGCAATCATGATTGGACGCAAGGCGCTCGTCGCGGTCGCGGTACAAGCCCTCTTGGCGGTCACTGCATGTGGCGGAAGCAGCGCTCAGGAGTTGAAACTTGGAAACCAATCGTTTCCCGCAAAGACGTTCGCCAACCTGTCGGGGCAAGTGGTCTGGTGGGACAACGCTGGCGGCCCAACGATCAAGGCATACCAGGACACGATATTTGCCAACTTTACCAAGCTGACTGGTGTCAACGTCGTGCCCGATTTCTATTGCTGTGATCTCGCAAAGCTTCAAGCTCAGATACAGTCGGGCAATGTGGTTTGGGATGCGTTGGCAGTGCCAAGCGCAACCTATTTCTTCCAAGGAAGCAGTCAAGGACTATTCCAGAAGCTTGATCGGTCCATCGTGCCGCTGGACAAGCTGGAGCCAGGAACCTATACGGACTACGGATTCAAGGGTACCAGCTACCAAGCAGTAATCGTGTGGAATACGAATTCTTTTCCACTCTCAGGGAAGCACCCTACGCAACTGCAGGACATATATGACACAGCCAACTTCCCAGGAAGGCGTTGTTTGATCAAACTTCCCGACATCGCCGGCAATTTCGAAGCGGCCCTGTTAGCTGATGGAGTCTCCCGTACCAGCTTGTACCCGCTTGATATCAACCGGGCGTTTCGCAAGATGGATACGATAAAGAGTTCGATCGTGTGGAGCACCGGTGGCCAGGCCATCGTTCAGAACCTCATCAATGGCGAGTGCACGATAGGAATTACGTGGAGCGGGCGCGCGTACGATGCTGCCGTGAACGGACGTGCCCCGATTGGAGCTGCCCTTGGCAATGCGGTCATATATAGCGGGTGGCGGGCAATCGCTAAGGGCGCACCGAATGCTCGCAATGCTCAAGCGCTGCTAGCTATGTGGATCCTGGACCAGGAAGGCCAGATCAATCGGGTCAACAAGGATCTGAGTCCATGTCCAATCAAGGGGCTCACCCCTGACAAGTACGCCCCGGCAGTACGGCCGTATCTGCCAGATTTCAGTTCCGGCATCCAGGCCAACGAAGAGTACTACGCGAACAACATCGACTCGATTAGGTCACAATTCAATTCGTGGGTCGCGAGGTAGGTGGAGAGACAGTTCGCACACGATCTGAGCGGCTGGTCAGGTTTGTTGTCTAGGTCGGTAACAGACTCGTCTGGTGGTTCGCGGCCCGTGGCCCGACTCTGAGTCGCGCCTCGAGGCCGAGGGCCAGGAAGACGAGCGGTCAGAATGGCGCCCACAATGTCGGTTGCTCGTGGAGGTTCTGTATGGGGCGAATCAAATCAGAGGTCGTGGCCTGGACCTACTCGGACCATTCCTTTGATCGTGGTGATGCCGCTAAGATTCCGTGGAGCAATGTCATCGAACCTGATGTGAGTAGCGTAAATGCAGGTTACGTCCAGGTAAATGATGCGACTGCGGAACATACATGGACCGAGACCCCCGGGCACGAGATCATGTGGGTCATGTCAGGAATCTTCTGGGTGAGATACCGCGAAATCACTCACGAGTTACATGAGGGCGCCATGATCTTCATCCGTGAAGGAGCCACTGTGAGCATGAGGGGCACTCTCGGCGCCAAGGCCGCCTATGTCGGTCGCATACCTTGAATCCAGGCTTTGCCCAGGTGGCGAGTCGTTTCACAGAGCTGCCACTAGGCCACGACCGGAGACATGGGGATCTCTCGGCGGTCAACGACGGCGTGTTAGAGCCCAGCCAACGACTTCACAGAGTTTGGCTCACTGACGAGTTAGGAGTAGGCAGCGACCCAATCCGCGAGACGGTGTGCCGATTGGTGGCCGAAGGACCGGCAGTCGGCGATCCTAACTGCGGTATTGTCGCGACGCACTCCACTCTGCGCATCACGCGGCCAGATCAGCATCGCAACAAATGAACGGATACATACGAGTGCGCGGGCAATGGGGTCAGGTTCAAGGTGCTTGCTGCGAGAAGCTGCCAATCACCGCCGAGCACTGTGAGCGCCCATAGTGCACCTTGAGCCGCTCCTTCGGCCAGCATCGGTCGCCGTCGTAGGCGCGACCCCTACAGAAGGGGCATTTGGGCGACGACTACTTGGATCAGTCCTTGGCTGGCGCTATTCCGGAAGGGTCTTCGCAATCAATGCCAAGTACGACTACATCGATGGTGTCAAAACGTATCCGACGCTGGCCGAGTGCCCGAGTGTTCCCGAGCTCGCGGCTTTCGCCATTTCGGATGACCGAATCGAAGCGGCCATTGATGAGGCGGCCCGAACGGGTGTCAAGGCTGCGGTGATCTTCGGCCGATGCTATGGTTCATCGACGACGGGCGTCGGAAGCAAATTCGAGCGCATTAGAAAGGCAGCGAACGAGGCGGGAATCACGATATGCGGGTCCAATTGCGTCGGATTCATCAATTTCGTTGACGGCCTGAAGCTGACGCCCAGTCCACCTGACTTCGAAGCCCAGGCTACGGATATCGGGTTTGTGTCGCAGAGTGGGTCGGCCTGGTGTGCGGTTGTGGGGAGTCAACGCCAATTGCCATTTGCCTACGCGGTCTCCAGTGGACGTGAAATCAACACGACGCTGGCTGGCTACCTGGGTTTCATGCTGCAGCAGCCGGATACGAAAGTTGTCGGTTGCATTGTCGAAACCGTGTGGGATCCAGAGGAATTCGTCGCCGCGCTAGAAGCGGCGGGCCGACGCAGTATCCCGATAGCCGTCCTTCGGATAGGCAAAACGTCGCGAGCTCAGAACTTGACGGCGGCGCACACTGGCGGTCTGGCTGGCAACGATTCAGCATTCTCTGCAATCTGCCGACGACACGACGTCGCACTATGCGAGTCGCTCGACGAACTCACTAGTACTCTGGAGATGTTCGCCTGCCGTCGGCCGCCGGCCCCAGGTGGGCTGGGTGTGGTCATGGATTCCGGTGGAGAGCGTCACCACTTCGTGGATCTTGCCGCGGCCGCTGGTTGTCAGTTGGCGGAGTTTGCTTCAGATACGCAAGCAAGCCTGACAAGGATCCTAGATCCGGGACTGACAGCAGAGAACCCCGTCGACACCTACGGTGACGGGCGCGTTGTCTTAAAGGAGTGCCTTGGCGCAGTGGCCGAGGACCCTGGGGTGGCCATTGTCGTTCTAAGTGTGGACCTGGTCCAAGGGCAGTCGAGGATTATCGATTTGTCGGTCAATGCGGCAATAAGTGCCGCGACAACTACCTCGAAACCTGTCGTGGTGTTGCCGAATCTCGTCACTGCAGCCGCGCCAACGGCCGCACGACTGCTGAGGTTGTCAGGGACTCCGGTGCTCTACGGGACCCAGCCGGGCCTGTTGGCGCTTAAGCACTTCTTGCGGTACCACCGCCGCCGGCGATTCCGCACTCCGCGGCGGTTGCGCACAACCGATGATTGGCGGCGCAGGGTGCTGGATCCGGCGACTTGGTCGGGACCCACGACAGCTGCACTGGATCTATTGGCGGCTCATGGAGTTCCTGTTGCTCCGGGAGAATACGTGTCGACCTTAAGGCAGGCTCTTGCAGCTGCAGCGCGTGTGAAATACCCAGTCGTACTTAAGACGCGCCAAAGCTCGGTCATTCACAAGACCGATGTCGGGGGTGTGGTCACGAATCTCCATGGTTCAGGCGAGTTGCGGTCTGCTTACCGGGCCCTTCGTGCGCGATTCGGGCCACAAATGCAGGTGCAGAAGCAAATCGACGGTGGGATCGAGCTACTTGTCGGGATGACGAATGACCGACAATTTGGCCCCATCATGACCCTGGCACCGGGCGGCGTCTTCGTCGGCATTTGCGGCACGAGTGTGCACGTCGTGCCGCCGATTGGCGC
>DATBJG010000350.1:0-10700 GCA_036556585.1 Vicinamibacterales bacterium | reverse complement strand
AGCGTTGCCATGCGTTTAAGCTTATCGGCTTTGTTTGTTCGTGACAAACGGCCTATCTATGGCCACACTATAGCGTCCTTACCAATCTAAGGAGAAGCAGATGAGCAACGGATCAGGCACTGCGACCCCATCCAGCAACAGAACCATCATGATCGTGCTGTCCTATCTCTGGCTCCTGGCTCTCGTTCCCCTGCTCGTCGAAAAGCAGGACAGCGAGGTGCAGTGGCATGCGAAGCATGGTCTCGTCCTGCTGGTGGCAGAGATCGTTCTCTGGATCGCATTTACTGTCGCCACGTCTGTGCTGAGCTTCATCACGTCTGGCCTTGGCTGCCTCCTGAGTCTGTTCGGGCCGCTCATCTGGCTCGTGATCGTCGTGATTCACATCGTCGCCATGGTCAAGGGCACGAACGGTCAACGGCTGATCATTCCGGGGATCAGCGAATACGCCAGCCGTTTCTGAGTTTGTCGTGTTCAGGAGACGGCGCCTGGTCGTCGTCCTAGCCCTGGTCGCGGCAACCCTGGGCATTGGCCTCGATGTTTCACGACCCCCGTCGTCGCAGTGGACGACTGCCGGTGCACTGGGGTTCATCACGGTGTACCGGCAGACGCTCTCGCCGTGGCTGGTTGGACGCGGTTATGTCTGCCGCTTTACCCCAACGTGCAGCCGTTATGCGGAGGCCGTGTTGAAACGGGACGGGTTTATCAAAGGCAGCTGGGAGACCGCCGCCCGGCTTGCGCGGTGTGGTCCGTGGACACCGCGCGGGACGGTCGACCAGCCGTAAGGCTGGTCAGCGCAGGGGATCGCGTTCGCCCAGGACCTGCCCGTTGGGCAGCGTAATCGATCGGAACTGTCCGCCCTTTTCGCCATTTCTCAGGGGATGGACCATGATTGTGACTTCATCACCGGCCTTGATGCTGGTCCGTTTCCACCCGGCCTTGATGAGGTAGCTCGGCGGGTTCATCTCGACCCCCCACGTCTCGACAACTCCTTTTTCGTTGCGGACTTCGAGCTCGATCCAGGAATGCGGGTTGCTCCACTTGAATTCCTTGACGACTCCGACGAGCTTGATTTCCTTCGTACGATCGAACACCGCCGGCGAATGATGTGCAACGGCGACGCCTGCCATCCACAGCACCATCACACACACTGAACCGACCAGCCACTTGTGCATAGCTGCTCCCTTGCCGACTATCTTAGCAAATGCAGGCCTGACCGCCTGCGCCAAGGCTTTGGCGAGTCCGCCGAAGCTTTACGCGGAGGCGGAAGGCCTGCGCTACACGTCATAGCCGGACCTATTTTATGAGCGATTTTGAGGATGTGGCCGGCAGATGGTCGTTCAGGTCCGGCAAGCACTGCACCTCGGTGATATCCGTATCATCAACCCGATTCCAGCGCTTGCTCATCTTCCATTCGCCTTCCCAGTTCTTTGGATCGGTCATCGTGTATTCGATTTCCAGCGTCTTGCCGTCGTTGATCATGCGAATGCGCTCGATGATGTGAAGCGCGTCGCTCGCTGGGATCGAGGCACCCCCCTGGTCCATCCAGTGATGATCGTCGACAAAACCAATCGTATCCACGACCAGCGTATCGCCCTCCCAGCGTCCAATCGACTCACCATTGAAACTCGGCACGAGGACATCGGGGTCGGAGTGTGAACGACCGTCCAGGTAGATGATGCGCAGGCTGTTCATGAAGTGGCTGACCATGTAAATCACGGTGGGCAGCTGGACCATGGCAATTGGCCACACCCGCGTCATGATCAGGGGCATCCCGGCCGGCCAGCACTGGCCGATATCGTCACGATACACCTTGCCTTCTTTGGCGGCTTTCTGTGATGCGTCGTAGTGCACCTGGGCTTGAGGCGTCAGCTTGAAGGTGGGCGGCACGAACCTCCAGGTATCGGCCCCCTTGTTTGCGGCCTTGTTTAGGTCGTGCAGCCATGTACCCGTCAGATTGAAGGGCGCCGCAGGGCGTGGCTTGGAAAGATTGGCTGGCGCGAGTGCTCCGAGTTGAGCTGGTGCTGCCTGCGCCGCCTCCGCGCCTTGCGCTTCGGCGAGCCACAGGGGCGGCACGATCGTGGACAGACTCAGGCAAGCGGCGACGGCCATCGATGTGACGCGAATCTTCGATCGTGTCATGCTGCCTCCATCCCTCTGACAACTCAGCCAACTTATCACGGCGAAAAAGGGGTCGGGAGTCTTTTTGGTTCCGAGCTTCACGAGGCCAAAAAGACTCCCGACCCCTTTTCGCTCAAGGCTCCACAGGTTTGAACTCCGCGCGTGCTTCTTCGTGCAACAGCACCCAGAGCGCGTAAATCCCCAACGCCGTTCCAAACGGCAACAGCGCCAGATCAAGCACGCCGAAGACCATCGCCACAGGCCGGCTCCACGGACGGTGGCGGCGCAGGGCTGCTCCGGTTGTCGCGTGGATACCTCCCCACGCCAGAGCAATCGCGGCAAGCGTCCCAAACGTTGCAGCCGTCAGGCCCGCAGCAAGTTCCGTCCCCGCCTCCTCGGCCGCATATTGAACGAGCGCCAGTGCGCCAAAAGTCAGCGCCAGCACGACAGTCCCGGCGAGCAGGAACAGCCCGCCCCAGACCAGATACAGCAGTCCGAGAACGTTCACATGCCGGGGCATTCAGACGACGCGAACGCGCACGTCGATACAGGTCGGAAGGGCATGAGGCGGCGAGACATGTAGGCGAATCGAGGCGCCATTGGCGACGCCCGGCGGGACGGCTACCTGAACGGAGTGCGTGCAGAGCGCTTCGCCCGACCCGCTGCACGCGACACAACTTTCGGTCCACGTCTCACCACGACCGCCGCAGAGCTGGCACGTCCGGCGGACTGGCAGGTCGAGCGGCACGACCGTGCCGGTGATCGCATCAACTGCCGTGAGCGAAATCTCGGTGCTGAAACCGCGGGGCGGTTCGTCGGGCGCCAGAAACGCGTCGCGCATGCGATCGACGACGGGCTCGACCGCAGGGAAGTCGATCGCGATCTCATCAGCAAACCATCCGAACGGACGCACACTTTCGACACGCCGAACCGACGTCGCGGGTTCTGCATCGCGCCGGTTGAGACGTCCTGTGCCACGAGGGGGCGTGGGCGTTCCGCTCACATCAACTCCGATGCCTACGATATGGACGGGGGCTTGGCCTTGTCAAGGCACCGACGAGGCGCTAGGATGCCGATCAGCGCTATGCCCGCAAGGGAATGTCCGCTTTGCGGCGAGATCATGCGGCGGATGGAGCGAGAGGTCACCGATCGTGTGCCAGGAACCTCGGAAATCAAAAGGCACAAGGTCATCGAGTGGGTGTGTCCCGAATGCGAATATTTCGAAGAAGGAGACGGTGACGACCTCGGGTGACTGACGCCGCGTTGTTCAGGTCGAGTTCTGAAAATGGAAGAGACTGGAGAGGAGACGTCAACAGGCAACGAGGCTAGCGCGCACCCAGGGTGAGCAGCACTTCCTTGCGCAGCGTGTCCTCGAACTCTTCGAACTTCAGAGCGCTTTCGCACTCGTCGCACAGAACCTCGAGCACCACCGGTCGGGTTTCCTCGGACACCTCAACGCGCGAGTCATCTAGCTGAACCACATGCATTTGCAGCGTCTTGACGAGAAACTTCTTCTGGTTCCCACAAGTCGGACAGGTCAACGACACGAGCACATCCTTTTTATCTACGCTGGCGCGACCTTCCTCGGCCGCCCGGCTCGCACCTGCGGGCCCCCTTGCCCAACGGTCACCGGTGCTTCAAACTGATGATTGTACGAGATGCGTTCCTGCGAACGCAATCACGAAAAGCTGGCCCATTTTAGCGGGTAAACCGCTCGAAATTGCGGGAGTGCGCCAATGGCAGATTCGGTTACAACCAAGAACGGTGTCCTCGAAATTCACAGTGAAGCGCACGGACCGCACTGGATTGCCTGGTTGACGCGCGCAGGCGAGACGACGCCTGAGCGATCCATCGTGCTGGTAGGTGAAACCCAGGAAGAGGCAGAAACGCGGGCTCGGCGCTGGGCCGAACTCGCCGCGTAGCGGCGGGTCTTGAGACCCGCCGGCAAACAGCTACCCTTCGGGCTCGTCGTCGTGCGGTAACTCGACCACTCGCCCCATCGAGTGCCGACTACTGGGACAGTACGGTCCCTTCGCCTCGAGCGACATCACCCGCACATCCTGCGAGCCGACGCGAAAAACGGCGGCGATGCAGCCACACGGAAGAGGATCGAGCACCTCGAGCTCGAGAGGCACGGGTACGCGGCTGACATTCCGAGCGGTTCTGATCATAAGCACCGGGCTCTAGCCCGAATCGCTCGTCGCGGCGCTGAAGCGAGGAGCTGTACTCCTTTAGACAGTCCCGAGTGACTTTTGGTTCCGGCGGGTCTGTAGACCGCCGACAGCCATCGGCCTTACAGCAACCCGGGGTACACCGGGCGACCCTCGAGATTCCGGGCAAATTCGGTTAGTCGATGCGACCGCGCCGGACCTTTCGAATCAATGTGCAAAACCTCACAGCCGCGGAGCAGGAGCGCATCCGACAAGAGCGCACGATGACAGCGCCACCAGAGGGCCTCGGCACACATAATGGCCGTCGGGACCGATCCGCCAAACACCAGCAGATCCTCGAACGCACGATCGAACTCAGGCGTCAGCATGTGATCGGCATAGCCTCTGAAGCTGGCATTTTTCCAGGCGCTGTTTGGCGAATCCGCCCGTGGGCGCCGCAGCCCTCCAAGACCGGGAAATGCTTGATACTCGATCCCCTTCTGCCGGAGCAGCGCCGCAAGCGCGTCACCGGAAAAGTGTGGATGCCGACGCGATCTGGGTATCGTGCGAACATCGGCAAGCTGCCGAACGCCATGCGTCGTCAGGAGCGCCAGAAATTCGTCCGCTGATCGCGTCGAGTGTCCGACGGTGAAGAAGGGAATGCTCACGAATAGATGAGTCGCCCTTCCACATTTGCTTCCGGAAACAGCTCTCTGATTACCGCAACGTAGAGGTCGAGCTGTGGTCGATGCTCCGGGCTCGGCCGACCCGTCTTGAACTCGAAAACAGTCAGACTGCCGTCATTTCCGCGGGTCAGGCAGTCGATCGTCCCGCGCAGAACGGTTGCATCACCCGGTCCCCTGAATGAAAACGGCACTTCAAACAACCACTCGTCTCTACGGCGTGCCAGGAACTCCGGATGCTCGCGCACGCTTTGAAACATTCGTACGGCGTCCGCAACGGTTCCCGCCACGTCGTTGATACCAACGCATTCTTCCCGTCGCAGCAGCGCGTAGGCCAGCCGTTCAATCCCTTCGTTCACCGGCTCACGCTCCGCACAGCACTGAAGCAATCGATGTACCAGTCTGCCCTTGAGGGCTGGCGCTCCAATTTCAGATAGCCGCAGGTCGTCAGCGGTGGCCGGTGGCGGCGGGCGATCTGCTTGCGTGGCCACTACACTCGTTACCGAAGCCCACTGGGCCGATTCGAGGTCTGTGAGCGGCGAAAATCGATCGACTCGAGCCGAAGGATGACCCCCCGACAGCGCTTGACGGTCCGGACGACGAGTATCGGCCATCTCGGCCAGTGTCGCCGGCGAAGGACACCTCTGCAGGACGTGTTGTGCGCCAGACTTCTGCTGCCACACGATACGGGAATCCGAAATGCCGGAGGAAGCGCGCACGAGCAGCGCTCCGAGCGATGCTGGCAGGACTTCTCCTAGCCCGCCACTGCCCGGTCTCCAGATCCCGTCTTTGATGGCAGAGGAGAGATACAGGCGATCCCGAGCGCGGGTGAGCGCCACGTACAGCAATCGCTTACTCTCTTCACGGTCGCGCGCCTTGAGATCTTCGTCAGCTTCCGATTCGAACTCGCCCACGGAGACAGAGGGCTCTCCCGCGCCGTCATCGGTGAGCACCCGAATGGGTGGCCGGAGACCACCGGCACCCTTCGACAAATTGACCAAAAAGACAATGGGAAACTCGAGGCCCTTGGCAGCATGAACGGTCATCAAGTTAACCGCGTCGGCCGCATCGATAATGGCGTTGGCCTCGTCGCCCGCTGACATCCGGTCCAGGTAGTCGGCGAGCCTTGCGAGTGTGCTATAGCCCCTGTTCTGCACGCGACGGACGATCGCGCGAATCTTCTTGAGGTTCTCTCGGGCTTGGACGAGCCGCGGACCACGAAGCTCGAAGGCATACGCTGTCTCTGCGAGCACGAGGTCGAGCAGCTCCGCGGGGGGGAGTGTGTCTGCCACACGAATCCACCGTTGAACGCAGTCGCGCGCGAGCATCAGAACTTTCCGGTCTTCCGCGTCCAATGTCTCCAGCATCGCTGGCGGGTCCGGGTCGGCCAACGCGCCGGCAAGATCGGCCTTGAGGAGGCGCAGTGCCGGATCGGACAGGCGAAGGAACCGGGAGCGCATGAACGCCGCCGCCCGCAGCCGCGACTCAGGATTGGCCAGGTATCTGAGCAACGCAACGACATCTTTGACCTCGTCGGCGTCAAAGAAGCCGAGCCCCTTGTAGACGTATGTTGGTACGCCGCAATCTTCGAGCGCCGATTCGAACTCTCGGTGGCTTTCGCGCGATCGAAAGAGAATCGCGATGTCTGAATGACGAACCTTGCGTGGAAGACCCGTCTCGCGATCACGCACCTCGCAACTGGCAACGAGGCGCTCGATTTCGAGGGCCACGCCGTTGGCGCACGCCTCAATGGTTTCCGCCGCCAAAAGTCCCAGCGGCGATTCGCTGCCACCATCTTCGCCGGGAGGAGGCGTCGGGAACCGATCAGCTTCCGTGTAGGTAAAGGCATCATCTCGTGCCACCCGTTCGACCTCTTCGAACACATCGTTGACGAACCTGAGTAGTGCAGGAGTCGCGCGCGCACTTCGTGCAATCGACTGTCGGGCGGGTTCCTCCGGACGGAGGGCGGCAATGTATTCGCGAGCGTCTTGCAATACGGTCACTTCCGCGTCGCGAAATCCGTAAATAGACTGCTTGCGATCGCCCACGATAAAGACCGACGGACGAAGCGGCGCGTTCTCAACGAGGCCAAATCCCTCGCCCCACGACTTGACCAGCAGCGAGACCAGGCTCCACTGAGCACGGCTCGTATCCTGAAACTCGTCGACAAGCACATGGTGATAGCGGGATTCGAGCCGATAACGGCTTCTGGCAAATTCGTCCATTTGCTGGAGAAGCCGAACGGCCCGCTCGAGCACTTCCGAGAAATCCAGCGCGGCGTGGGCCTCGAGCGTCCTGTCGTACTCGCGCTTGGCAATCTGGAACATCTGCCACACACCGCGCGACATCACCACATTGAGGTCACGTTGGAACGCTCTGATGTCGTCGTCCAGCCGCGGCGCAAGAGCGGTGACCGCGGACAGGTGCCGCCGAAAATCATCGTCCGACGCGAAGTCAGCTTTCACGTAATGCGGCGTGAACTGCTTTCGGGGCTTGCCCTCTTTATTGAAGAAATGCTGCCGGACTCGGTGCAAGCCGGCTCGAACCCAGCCCGCATCAGCCAGCTCCGTCCGGGCCTGGTCGTCTACTAGCCGAAGGACATCCTTCCGGAAAATCTCGTATCGTCGATGACCACCGGGCCCACAGCCGAGAAACGCTTCCAGCCCGCCCGGCGCAGATTCCAGAGTGAGCTTGAGTCGTGCGATGCCCATCCGAACGGCATCCCCGGCAGTCAGGTCTCGCGGACCTCGTTCGAGAAATCTGGCCAGCGCCCGGGGCGCAACGAGGCGCCGGTTCAACAACGCTTCCAGGCCCACCCGAATCCGGCTCTCGGGGATTTGCGCAAACACGAGCGCGATGGGTTCCTGCTCCTTGGCAATGCCACGACAGATTCGCAACGTGTTGTCCAGGGCCTGCTGGATGTAACGCGGCGTTTCGGTCTCGTCGGCCATGGCAAAACCCGGCTCGAGATCGGCTTCGAGCGGGAATTCCCTCAGCAATGACAGACAGAACGCGTCAATCGTGCCAATCGCAATTTCGCCGGCTCGTTCGCGCAGGTCGCGCCACCGCGCCCCGTCAGCCACAGACTGCGTTGCGCTCTCCTTCAATCGAACCAGGATCCGCTGCCGCATCTCGGCTGCAGCTTTCCGGGTGAACGTGATGGCCAAAATATTGGCGGGGTCGACGCCAGCACGGAGCAGATTGACGTAGCGCTCCACGAGGACGCGAGTCTTGCCCGTGCCCGCAGAAGCCTCGAGCACGACGTTCCGGTGCGGATCCACAGCAAAGGCGCGCGCCCCTTGGTCGGGATCCGGCGGCTTGGGCGCGCTCGGGAGTTCGTCGAACGGGAGTTTGAGATTACTCGTCACCGACGTAATCCTTGCGGCACACGTTTGCGTATGCACAGAACGTGCACCGGAACGGCTCGAGCGGGGAGACCGGGAATCGGCCGGCCCGAAT
Source organism: Vicinamibacterales bacterium (assembly GCA_036556585.1). GTDB lineage: Bacteria > Acidobacteriota > Vicinamibacteria > Vicinamibacterales > JAMQPK01 > DATBJG01. The sequence continues at coordinate 2,290 of DATBJG010000350.1, read as the reverse complement.
CCCATTCACTGCGGTGAGGAGCCGAAGCTGCGCATCCGCCAGCACCTGATCCATCCTGTCTCGATCGCCCAATGGCACGAACCGACGAGGGTCCCTGAATGCGATGTACCCGCCCTCGCCCACTGCCCACGTGCGTCCGTGCCGGCCAGTCAGCTGGGTGGTGGCGCACAGAGAGTAAGTCGGCAACTGCAGCATGCGCTTCGTGATGGGCGGTCGTCCGGATTTGTAGTCAATCACGCGAAGGGTGCCGTCCTGGAGCAGATCGATTCGGTCGGCCACACCCGTCAGCGCAACCCGCTGAGGGCCGCCGGCGCCCTGCAGCTCGAACTCCCCGTCGAGCCGATGCTCGAGCAGCCGTTCGATAACTTCGGCATCGGACTCAGCCTCGACACGGAACACAATCTCAGCCAGTCCTTCGGCCGCGGCCGTGCCGAACAAACGATTCCGTTCGAGAGCGGCCTCACTTTCTGAGAGTTCTGCAAGGAGCGGGGTGACAACCCGGGCAAAAATGGACCGCGCTTCCGGCAGCTTTTCGAGGGTAATTGTTCGGTGACCGGCCCTTCCCCACTCTTCGAAGAATGCTTGAAAGACGCGATGGAGGAAGACACCCTGCGTGCGAGGACGTTTGGCTTCCTCGTCATCCTGCTCCTCGTCGAGCGAGAGGACGTGTTTGCCGAAAAACTTGAATGGACATTCCAGATACGTTTCCAGTGAACCAACACTGAACGCCGGGCGATCGTACGTGCCAACCATCCCTTTGAATGCATCGAGGGATGACGGGCTTCGCGACTGACGCAACGCCAGCCACGCCGCGGCACTCCCTGCGAGTGGACTCGGATCAACAGGGCCTTCGGAGATAGCCTCGGCAGGAAATACTCTCGGGCGTTCTGCCATCTCAAAGCGCTCCACCGGGAGCTCGGCGGCTTCGAGATCGTCGAGAAACACGCTTGGACTCACGATCGCGTCATCTTCGAGCGAGAACGTCGAGACCGTAACCCGCTGGCGCGCCAGCTGAAGGAGGTCCCGAAAGGCCGCCCGCGTCGCCCGCAGCCGGTGCACTTCTGACGGCCAGCCGAGCTGCTGAAGCAGGAAAGACGGAAAGAAGATGTTTCGCGGCGCGCGGTCGGGCCATTCGGTTTCAACGAGGCCGACCAGATGAACTTCGTCGAAAAATCCAAACGGCGCGGCCTGGGCGTCAACCAGATGCACCCCCTTCGAACCGGTGCGCGGCGCAAAGGTCTGTTCTTCAATCCAGCGCCGGACGGCAGCGGCCATCTCCGCAAAGGTCGTCACCCGGTTGTCCATTCGCTGGTGAGCGCTTGCGAGTGCTGCGATGGCGGACTGAATCGCCGCACGCGCTCGAAGGCGGCGGTCCCGGAGCGGGTCTGCAAGCGGCGGAAGCCGGTCGTGCCGGACCAGAAAACTCGACAACCGGTTGAGATGATCGGCGGCAGGTGCCGGATCTGTGAACGGCGCCAGCTGGTCGGCGATCTCGAGGGACGCGAGGGCCACCTGAAGTGCTTGATTGGGAACGCCGGGACTGCTGGTAGTCGACGCTGGGGTCCATTGATCGACCAGCGTGCGGAGCCGATCGAGGCCGCCTAGATAACCTGCGGTATTCAGGTTGCGATCGAAACGCGCGATTGCACCAGCAGTGATCGGTCGATCTCCTGCGGTAAACAGAAAATGGGGAGAGCGCAGCAGGGCGACCAGGGTGGACCGGCTGAAACCCGACGCAACCGCCTCGAATATGAGATCGACCGCGGCGGCATACGGTTCTGCCGCAAGAGGCAGAGCATCCAACGTTTGATGTGGGATCCCGGCCGATCCGAATACCTCGCGCGCGAGGTAGATATAGGGGAGCGGTCGTTTGAACACCAGCGCCGTCCGCTTCAGGGCAACTCCCCCACCCTACGTCAGCTTGAGGCGCCGTGCGGTATCGGACAATTCCTCTTCCCGATCGCGACTGCGGAAATAGAGCTCGCCACCGGACGTCGCGGGGGCCACGAGGCGGGTCTGAAGACCCGCCTCTACGGGAGCATGAACGCCTGCCGGGTCGTTGTAGAGACGGGTGTTTGGACCCGCCGGAAGACCTGGGGGCCTCACTGGTGCCGAAACTCGCTCTTCCTCGATTCCGGGGAGCACCTGGTGCACCCGTTCGTGGAAGCCTGCTGCCAACTGCGCCTCGGTCGCGACAACATCGATGCGTCGCAGGCCAGGCATTCGGGTCAGCAAGTCGAAGTCGGCCGGCCAGAGACCCTCGCGTTCGGCCGCCCGGTCACCAACCGCA